>NZ_LSSO01000167.1:0-54648 GCF_001645205.1 Brevibacillus sp. SKDU10
TATTCGGATCTTTAAGAAGCTCGGTGGATGTTTTGGCTTGGACAAGCGGAAATTGCAATTGATCAAACACGAGACGGATATTTTTTTCATGCGGAAAGGGGCGATTATTAAGGATAATGACAGCACTCCCCGCCTCTGTGTGCATAACAAAATCACCACTATAGCTGCTAATATCGCCAAAATGTCGGGAAATACGATGACCTGTCTCTGTTTCTTGCAAGAAAAATCCCAATCCAAACCCACTTTGGTACGTGTTAAATAATGGCGTGTTATATTCATGCATTTGCTGGATGGATTGGGCCTGAAAGAATTGTTTATCCAAGTAACACCCATTATTCATATGTAAAAGGGCAAACTTAGCTAAATCTGTCACTGTTGACATCGCAAAAAAGGATGGATAATATGCTGTATTTTCTACAAAGCGATGCAGGACACAAATCTGATCATCATGTATATAATGCGGCAACGCCAGTGAATGGGTCATTGCAAACAGTGGATCATATGTACTGCTGTTCATTTTTAGAGGAGCAAAGACTACTTCTTGAATCAAGGCTGCAAAAGCTTTTCCTGTAACCTCTTCTGCTACACAGCCTGCTAGATTGTAATGAAAATTACTATATGTATGAAGCTTTCCCGGTGGAGCCATCAATGTCATTTTAGAAAGCTCCTCAGAAACATGTCGCCGTAAACCATCTGATTCGCGACTTCCAAGATAATCTCCGCCGTTATTAAATCCTGCCGAATGGCTCAATAAAGTCCGAAGAGTTAACAGACTATTGTACGTGGGATTTTGGAGTGAAAACCAGGGAATGTAATTGATGATGGGAGTATCTAAATCAAGAAGTCCATCCTCTACTAATTTCATGATCAACGTTGCGGTAAACAGCTTCGAAATCGAGCCTATACGAAATAATGTCTGTGGACTTACCGCTGCTCCTGAATCCTGCACACTAGTTACACCAAATCCCTTTGTATAGACTAATTCCTTATTATGAATAATGGCGATGGCCAGACCCGGTACACGGGCCTGCTCCATTTCCATCGTGATTTGATGCTCAAGCTCTTTTATACGCAGCATGCAAATCTCTCCTTTTCCTTCTATAAATTCTCTAGATAATCAGCTAATTCTTCAATAGAGAGCGTATTATTCCCTACATCACTTGGAGTGATCTCTTTTTCTTTCTTATTGAGACAATGATTGATAATGTCAAGCAAATGTTTTTTGTATACATCAATCATATTTTGTACTGTACTAAAATCGTACATGTTTTGGTTATATTCAAAGTGAAGTCGTAATGCACCATCCTGAATGATACCAACAATTTCAAAATTGTACTGTCTCTGTACCCTGCGACTCAGGGTTGGACCTGTGCTAAAAGGTGAGATTGTAAAGGCATCGGTTGAGATATCCTGATCAAATTGTCCCAGGTAATTGAACATAATTTGCGGCTTTACTTTTAGATGACTGACGTTTTCTATGTCAGCAGATGTTAAGTAGCGTAAGATGCCATAGCCAATTCCCTTATTCGGAACCTTGCGCAGATACTCTTTGGTATATTTAATATGATAGGCGATATCTGTATCTTTTGTTTCAAGCAACACTGGATAAAGAGAGGTAAACCAGCCAACCGTCCGCGAAATGTCTATATTCTCACTGATTGGCTCCCTACCATGCCCCTCTACGTGTATGAGCGCGCGATTGTCACCAGTCCACTCTCTCATTGTAAGAGCAAGTGCCGTTAACAAGATGTCATTTATTTCTGTGTTGTAGGCATGGTGAACTTCTTTTAATAAATGGGTAGTCTCTTCCTGATTAAGATGCATGGTTAATGTCTTGCTATCCTGCATCCGATCATCAATGACAATATGATCCTGAGGCAAGGGGGCTATCGGTACGTTAGCCAGTTGCTCCCAATATGCAGATTCCTTTAGAATGGTTTGACTATTGGCATAAACATGAAGCTCTGTTGACCATTCTTTAAAAGAATCCGTTTTATCCTGAAAAGAAATTGCTTCTCCATTTTGTGCCTGCATATAACCACTGGCAAGATCTTCAAGCAGAATTCTCCAAGATATTCCATCAACTACTAAATGATGAATCGCTATCAATAAATGATCACCATGATCCGTTTTAAAGTGTCCAATCGCGATCAACGGACCTGTGCTAAGTTTAAATCCAGCCTGAATATTAGATGCTTCGGCTTCGATCATAGCTGGCGTCGCATGCTTACCTCTGAAATCTAAGCATGTATAATCAAACAACCGATCTGTAAGTCCACGGATATTCTGTATAACGTGCTCCCCTTCTACATGAAACGTCATACGCAGGGCATCATGGTGTTCAACAAGCCGGGTAAATGCCTTTTGGAGCAATAGCTCGTCCCAGCCTTGTTCATGATGAAGCATGACTGCGTGATTGTAGTGATGGGCATCTGTTACATTTTGCTGAAAGAACCAATGCTGAATAGGTGTTAGACGTACGTTCCCCTCAACTAATTGGTTCGTTGTCCGTTTTGTTTTCATTTGTTTCACATGCATAGAAAGCTCTCTAATGGTTGGGTACTTGAATAAATCATGTATTTGAATTTTGTATTGGTATTTTTGAATTAAGGAAGACACTTGTATCGCACGTATCGAATCTCCACCTAGCGAGAAGAAATTGTCATGAACGCTTACATTAGTGACACCTAGGACTTTTTGCCAAACAGCAACTAATGCATCCTCTTTATCATTGGAAGCCTCCACATATTCAACGCCCGTGTCTATCAAGGTCCAATCTACTGGTAAAGCATTCCGATCTATTTTGCCGTTTGGAGTTAAAGGTAATTGTTCCAGAGAAGCAAAATAGGCAGGGATCATATATCCCGGTAACCTCTCCGCAAGGAAACTGCGCAGTTGAGTTACATTTTTGTTTATTTTATTTGTTCCCGCACTCCAGACAATGTAGGCAACGAGTTGTTTATCATCATTTTCATCCGTTTGAGTAGTAACCGCTGCTTCTGCAATATCTGGATGTTTAAGAATCGCTGTTTCAATCTCGCCTAACTCCATGCGATAGCCTCGTATTTTGACTTGATAATCTTTTCGATCTATAAATTCAAGTGTTCCATCTGCTCGATATCGCCCCAAATCACCTGTTTGGTACAATCGAGACTGTGAATCGGAAGAAAATGGATTCGGAATAAATTTCTCACTAGTCAAATCTTCCTTATTCCAGTAACCTTTCACTACTCCTTTTCCACCGATATAAATCTCACCGATCACCCCAATCGGTAGAATATGATGGTGCTCATCAAGAATGAAAATTTGGGTGTTAGCAATCGGTTTCCCAATGTAGGCAATTGGATCTGTCTCAGCTATCTGATGGATCGCCGACCAAATTGTTGTTTCGGTCGGACCATACATGTTGTATATGCTTGCCTTTGTTTGCGTTTGTATCTGATGCATCAGAGAAGCAGGGAAAGCTTCACCGCCCACTAGCAAGGTCTCAAGAGAATGTAAAAACTTCTGAGAGCTAGGATCAGCGGCAATCATTTTGAGCCGTGACGGTGTTGTTTGCATCATGGTGATCGGCCGGATACTCGGAGTTGTATCGCTAGCTAAAGCTTTGACCTCGCTTTTTCTAGCGAACTTATCCTTGAAAGCAGCTAAGTGATGCAAGCTTTGAATAACAGAAGCATGATCAATACCAAAATCGAGTAAACAAGCGATTTCAGTCACACCGATATAATAGAGCTGCTCAACTAATTTATGGCAAGTCTTTGGTGTCCCAAGTAAGGTCGCCGTATTCCAGTAGCGTTGAAAAGCGACTTCCAGAATTTGTTCAATATCCTCCTCTGATACGTTGTTCATATCCAGCATATCTGTCCCGATAGTAAGATTTTTGGCCAGATTACGTATCAAGCTAACACTAGATCTTAGATAGTCACAAAATGGTTTTTTTACTTTGTCATGTACATAATCAAGATCATCATCAATAAAGGTATGTAGCATGAGTGACACCTTGAACAGCTTTGGATCATATCCATTCTCGCGGAGGGTCTCATGATAAAGACGAATATTTTTTTCTAATTGATAAATATCCTGTCCAAGAAAATGCGTTAAAATATTAGCTCCCATTTTTCCAGCTTCAATAAAGGATTCGGCTGTCCCTGTTGTTGTCACCCAAACAAGAACCTCCGATTGAATTGGTTTTGGAAATGCTTGGACTTCTACAGGGTATCCCTTTCCATTTATACGCGTTACTTTTTCACCGCGCCATAATTGGCGGACTTCTTTTATTTGTCTAAACATAAGATCATAACGCTCTTCGTAGTTTTCCGGACGTAAAACGAAGTCGTCTACATGCCAGCCAGGTGCAAACGATAGGCCAACACGTCCCTTTGAAAGATTATCTACGACTGACCATTCCTCAGCAATGCGTAGAGAGTCATGCAAGGGAGATACGATGCTACCAGAACGGATCTGCAAGTTTTGGGTAATCATAGCAAGCGCTGAACTGATTACGGACGGATTAGGATATAGTCCACCGAACTCGTGAAAATGACGTTCTGGAGTCCAAACAGCATTAAAGCCATGCTTGTCTGCGAACTTGGTTGTTTCCAAAAGCAATGAATATTTATCATCTACCTGTTGATGATCGTAGCTTGAGAAAAAGAATACGCTAAAATCCATCTGTGGCTGTTCCGTATTCGTTAAAAAACTGTCGTAGTTTTCATACGTATCATCAGGGCTTATGACAACCTGGATTCCGCGTGTTAGCGTCCAGAATAGTTCTAGAACAGAAATATCAAAGGAAATCGTTGTTACTGATAAAAAAGCATCAGTTGTATTTGGCTGCAGCTTTTGATCCATTGCTGTAAAAAAGTTGCTTACATTTGCATGCGTAACCATTACGCCTTTTGGATTACCAGTCGAACCCGATGTATAGATCACATAGGCCAAATCCGATCCTTTGTTTATCCCATGTGGAACAGTAATTGATTGATTTGCCAGCTTAGCATCTACTTCATCAAGGAGTAGGATAGCCGTTTCAGATCTATCACCCATTCGATTTTGAAAACGTGATTTTGTGACAAGCACTTTCATTTGACTATCGTTGATAATATAACGAATGCGCTCAACTGGATACGTTGGATCAATAGGTACATACGCTGCCCCGGATTTTAAAATAGCCAGCAGAGATACGATCATCTGCTCACTACGTTCTAGCATGATTCCGACCAAATCATTTGGCTTAATTTGATACTGTTCCCGCAAATAATGGGCAAGTTGGGTAGAAAGCTCGTCTAGTTGACGATAAGTCAATGTTTTATCGCCATAAACGATTGCGATCTCATCTGGAATTTTCGTGACTTGGACCTGGAACCATTCTTGAATTGTTTTTTCATCACATAAGACTAGTTCCTCATTCGTGAATGTATGAATGATATGATTTTTTTCTGCTTGATCCAATAATTCTATATGAGCGATCAAACGATCTGGTTCAGACGTCACCGTATGAAGGATATGCATAAAATGCTTCTTGAATTGTTCCGCTTGTTCTTTTATGTAAATCAGTTCATTAAAAATAATTTTTATCTTGACTACTTGATCAAGTTGAATATGCAAAGTTAAATCATAATTTGGATGTTCAGTAAATTGAATGTTTGTTACAGAAAAGCCCATGTTTTGTTTATCTTGCAAACGTTCTAATCCTTTTGAGAGTGGATAATTATCAAAAATCAAAAGGTGTGAAATAAGCTCTTGCTTCAACTGAGATTGTGACTGAATCTCATAAAGAGGATAGTACTCATAATCTTTAGACTCAAGGGAAGCTTGCTGTATTTTTTGTAATAAGGATGAGAAAACCTGATTTTCTTCGCATTTCACTCGTTTTGGAACGGTATTAATAAACAAACCAACCATTTCATCACTGCCGAGTAGCGTAGGAGGGCGACCCGAAACAACCGAACCGAATACAACATCTGTATGATTGCTGTACTTCTGCAAAAAGATACCGAAGCATGCCTCAAATATTGTATTAATCGTAACTTGGCGTTGCTTAGAAATTTGTATTAGCTTTTCGGTAATCTTCTCATCTAATTCGAAGATAACTTCGCCATGTTTAAATTTTCCAGATGCGCTACCTTCACCAAAGGCTGGAAGACTCCTTGGCTGCTCATATTGATCCAGATATTGTTTCCAGTATGCGCTCGCTTCCTCATGATTTTGTTGCTCTAGCCATTTAACGAACTGGCTAAAGGGCTGTACCGTTTTAAGCTCACATTTTTTTTCATTTCGAAGACAATCGTAAATATGGAAAAGCTCATCTAGGACAATACTTGATGACCAACCATCCATAAGGATATGATGAAATCCCCAAACAATGTAAAAGCTATCAATTGCCGCTTGAATGACTGTAACTCTAAATAAAGTATCATGAGTAAGATCAAACCCTTTTGAACGATCTGACCTAACAAATTCATCGATATAGGACTCTTTCTTTTCCTCATCAAGATGTGATATATCGACAACCTGGATTTGTAGTGGTCGTTCCTTTAATACAATCTGTTTTGGCGTTTGAATCTTCTCATATACAAACATTGTCCGAAAAATCTCGTACCGTTCAATCAGGATATTAAAGCTTTTCTCTAAAAGTTCTGGCTGAAGCAAGCCATCTACGGTAAAGACGGCTTGCTGATAGTATGTTCCCGATGTACGATCAAGCATGGAATGAAACAGCATTCCTTCTTGGGTGGAAGTGAGTGAATATATTTTCTGAATTTGTGCGTTGTTAGTCTCCATATTTCACCTCTGCTCATGTATAAGAGATCATTCTTCTAATAGACTTAAAATGTCATCCAAATCTGACATAGATAAATTGTTGTCCCCAAAATCGCTTGGCGTAAACTCTTGAGTCTTTTTACTCGTACAGTGACGAATAATTTCTTGTAGATGTCTGAAAAAACCATCCAATACATTTTGCATCGTATCTCGCGAAAATTGATTTCTGCCGTAGTCCATCCAAAATGTCAGCTCTCCATTTTGGATCATTCCTGTAAAGATTAGCTTATGGGTGCGACTGTTGGCACTGCTGATTGTATGATCTGGTTGGATGGAGGAAAGTTGAAAAATAGCATCTTCCTTTTCCTCATCTATTTCTCCAAGATAGTTAAATAAGAAAGTCGCTTGCGATCCACCTGACAATGCTTGTTTATTCATGTCCGTTCCAAGATATCTGAGTAGTCCGTAACCGATTCCTTGATTGGGGACTCTCTTTAACAGTTCTTTCATCTCCTTTATTTGCATGGAGAGATCAGCATGATGTCTCATATCCAAAAGAATTGGATATAGTGCAGTAAACCATCCCACAGTCCGAGTTATGTCCAGTTGGTCACTCAGCTCGTGGCGTCCGTGTCCCTCGACATCAATGAGTATCATGTCCGATTTCTTCCATGAGCGAAGAGACATGCCGAGCCCCGTTAAGAGAATGTCATACATTTGAGTATTGTAGGCACGGTGAACCTCTTTTAGCAATAACTGAGTATCTGATGCTGAAAGTCTGCCAACCAGCCGCTCGTTCTCGCTCATGTTCCCCACGGCACGGTCTTCTTCTACAGAGTCCTCTCTTATTTTTTCCCAGTAAGAAAGCTCTTTTTGCAGATCAGATGAGTTTGCATATTCGTATAGCTGCTGTGACCAGGCAAGATAAGAATCTGTCTTATCAGGAAGCGAAACAGCTTGATTATTCACTGCAAGCTGATAGCCTTGCTCTACATCCTCTAATAAAATTCGTAAAGAAAGGGTATCGACAATCAAATGATGGAGGGTAAGAAATAAATGATCCCCATAATCCGTGTGGAATAACCCAACGTTACATAGCTTGCCACCCCACAAATCAAGGCTTGATTGTAGCTCTCGACATATGCTTTGAATGTCACTTTTCACCTCTTTTTCTGTTTTTGATTTACCTGTCAAATCAAAAACCTGACATTCATAGACCGGTTGAGATGTATCCCGAATCGTCTGCACAATAGCATTTTCTTCCTGTCGAAAGGCCATCCGTAGAGCGTCATGATGAGCAGTGAGCTTGTCCAGAACCTTAATCAAGCTTTCATAGTCAATCGGAGACTTGCTATCTAACATCACTGATTGATTATAATGCTGTTTTTCCTCCATCGGCTGGGCAAAAAACCAGTGTTGAATAGGCGTCAGAGGAACGATTCCTTGTACAATTTCCTGATCAGCCCGATGATTGACTGGCTGTAGATGTGGCCGCAATTCGATAATCGTTGGATATTCAAACAGGCTTTTCACTTGAAGCTTGTATCCACGCTTATAAAGCTCAGAAACGACCCTCATGGCTTTTATTGAATCTCCGCCTAAATCGATGAAGCGATCATGAATACTAATCTTATCCTCGCCAAGTACCTGGCTCCAAACACTGATAAGTACCGCTTCCTCTTCATCTCTGGCCACTTCAAACACAGTGGAGCCTATATCACTTCTAGTCAGCAGGGAGAGCGCTTGACGATCAATTTTCCCGTTTGGTTTAAGCGGAAAGCTAGATATCTTGCTGAAAAAATGTGGCAACATATACGCAGGTAAATGCTGCATTAGATATTCACGTATTTCTTGTGTCGATGTTCCTCCCTCTCCTTCTGAATTCATGACTAGAAAGGCTAAGAGCTGCATATCTCCCTGATGGTCTGGTTCGGCAAGCACGATAGAATTAGAAATTCCATGATGCTGATTTAATGTATGCTCAATCTCACCTAATTCAATTCGGTACCCACGTATTTTTACTAAATGATCGGCACGCCCGAGACATTGTAGCGTTCCATCCGAAAGCCATTTACCAATATCCCCCGTTTTAAACATTTTTTCATCCCTCGTTTTACCAAAGGGATTCGTTACAAACTTTTCCTCAGTCAATTCAATGCGATTCAGATATCCTTTCGCTACTCCCTCACCAGCTATACAAATCTCCCCTTGCACTCCGATGGGAGCCAGCTTTTGATGCTGATCAAGAATATAGATTTGCGTATTTGCGATTGGCTTTCCTATTGTTATATTTTCGTTGTGCTTTGTAGCTAGTCTAGGTATTTCATGAACCGCAGACCAGATTGTAGTCTCTGTGGGACCATACATGTTGAATATTCTTGCATTGGTTTTCTTATGGAGATCGTCTATATATTGAGCAGGAAATGCTTCTCCGCCTACTAACAAAATCCGAAGAGACTGTAACAAACGCTGGGAGTCAGGCGCATCCATTAACAGTTTAAGTCGGGACGGTGTGCATTGCATCATCGTGATCATCTCAACATGCGGTTGGTCAAGATAATGATCATAGCTACCAAACGTATCCTCCTGCGTGTTTACCAAGACAAGACGAATTCCTCTAGTCATTGTCCATAATAGCTCCAAAACAGAAATATCAAATGAGATGGTTGTCACCGATAGAAACGTATCACTCTCTAGAGGCTGTAGTCTTTCATCCATCCCGACAAAAAAATTCCCTACATTTCTATGGGTTACCATAACACCTTTCGGATTGCCTGTTGAGCCTGACGTATAGATAACATAAGCTAGATTGTCAGCGTTACGGATCGTGTCTAGCCCAGGAGTTGGTTCCTTATCTATCAATTCTTGATCCCGATCAAGAACCACAAGAGAAATAGGTTTGTATTCAGCAGAATCTTTATGCTCAAAGTGATTCAAATAAGCAGATTGAGTAATCACTGCCTTCATCTTGCTATCATGAATCATATAAGCGATCCGCTCGGTTGGATACGTAGGATCAATCGGTACATAAGCTGCTCCCGATTTAAGCACTGCTAGTAAACTAATCACCACTTCCTCTGTCCGCTCAACCATTACTCCCACACAATCATTGGCCTGAATAAAGGCATGACGCTGTAAATGCCAAGCAATCTGATTTGCTCTCTCATCTACCTCTTTATAGGTAAGTGCCTGATCTTTATACACGACTGCAATTTGATCAGGAGTCTTGGTAACTTGTATTTCCCACCAGTCTGTAATGGTTTTGTCTCGTGCAAAGGCTCTCTCTGTTTGATTAAAGCCATGGATAATCTGATTAGCCTCCTCTTCACTCATTACTTGTAGCTCTGTTAATGGTCGGGAAGAGTTTTCCATTACACTCGTAAATATCTGGAAGAGATGCTTGGACATTTGGTTCACAGTTTCTTTGTGAAATAAGTCATTCGAATAAACAATTTCCCCCGTCAGTTGTTCCCCAGAAAAATGAAACTGAAAACGAAGGTCTGAATCATTATGTACATCCTTATGAATATTGCGAAGGTTTACTACCACGGGAAAAGCGGGGAGTCGCTGATCTTCGGGTACCAATCCTAATTCATTAAAAATTTTCATGATAGGAATATTTTGATATTGATCAGCTTCCATGACTGATTGCTTCACTTGATGCAAGATGGTGCGAAAGGTATCATTTGGCGTCATCTGTGTTCGAATGGCTAACAGTTGACTTAGGTCTATAGTGGCATCATTCTTGAACACAGGCATTCCAATGATCAAATCCTCGTAACCAATATGATTATAGAGTAGACAATTGATCCCGCTCAGCAGAACCATATAGATGCCATGCTCTGACCCGTTAACCAGTTGTATCATCCATTTACTCACTTCATCAGGAAAAGTAAAAGGTATACTCGTCTTGTGGGCATCTTTCTGCTCACCTCTTGAAAAATCAGGTGGATAAATGGTTAACTGTTCTGCTCCCGCTAGTTTGTTTAACCAGTAGTGTCGTTCTTCTTCTAATTCACCGCTTGAGAGAAGCAGATTCTGTGTAATGTTATCCATCGCTAATTTTTTCTCCTCTCCATTTGCATGATTACCCCAGGTTATGTCAGTTCCTCGAGGTATTCTTTATAAGTCCCGACCACCCTCAGGACCAAAATTTCCGCTTAAGGGTGATCAGGCTCTGTGTTTCCTTACACCTTTAGAAATGAAAGTCGATTTCCGTTTGAATCGATTTTTTAACTTTAGTAAAGGTTTTTTCCAAGGCGATGTCTCGTAATTTTACTTGATCGTCTAACACAATCGTACGCAGAATATGCTGATAATCTCTGGTCATTCGTTCCGCGGTTTCTTGTGTAAATAGGCTTGTCGCATATTCCAGTTCGAAATGAAGTCGATTATCTTGCTCTTTTGCTTCTAACGTAAGATCGAATTTTGCCACTTTAGTAGCATATGGATAGGGTGAAACTCGCATGCCCTCCAGTTCTATTTCTGGGATTTCCATGTTTTGCATATTAAACATCGTATCGAATAGCGGGTTGCGGCTAAGATCACGTGAAAGCTTCAATAATTCCGGCAATTGCTCCATCGGATAATGCTGGTGCTCAAATGCTTGAAGGATAAGTTGCTTCACTTCGCCAAGATATTGTACGAATGTTTTATCGCTTTGAGGCTGAGTACGTATTGGTAGGATATTAATGAACATCCCCATAACGTTTTCAAGATCAGAATGCGAACGCCCTGCAACCGCAGTACCTGTAACAATATCCTCTTGATTGGCATATTTGGCCAGTAATATCTGATAGGCCGCCATTAACACCATGAAAATGGTTGTATTGCTTTTTTTACTTACCTCAAATACTCCTTGACTTATATCCGAATCAAGCACGAAACGTATCCGTTCACCCTCAAAACTCTTCATTTTCGGGCGATCCCAATCCGTTGGAAGCGAGAGAACTGGAACTTCATTAGCAAACATGTTTTTCCAGTATTCCCCTTGTGTATCCATGATTTTTTTGCCCTCTTGCGTCTGCCAATTGGTAAAATCCTTGTACTGAATAGACAGTGGAGCAAGCTTTTTACCTTGATATAAATCCATCATTTCCCGAATGAATACTCCCACAGACACACCATCAGAAATAATGTGATGCAAATCAACGAATAACAAGTGTCTTTTAGCCGACAACTCCGCGATTGTAACCCGAAGTAATGGAGATTTGCTCAAATCAAACGGCTGGACAAACAGTTTGATTTGTTCATCAATCTCTCGCTCCTCTACATTTATGCAATTGAGAGTTAGCTGAGCTTCTTCTTGAATAATCTGCATCGGTTCCCCATCTACTAGGTCAAACGAGGTGCGTAGGCTTTCATGACGATATACGATTTCTTGCAATGCTTTTTCAAGGCGTCCTTTGTCCAGCTCACCTTCCATCAGCAGAATGCCCGGCATATTATAGCTGGTGCTTTCCATATTCAATTGATGCTGCAGGAAGAGACTCTTCTGTCCGTCAGATAATGGATAACAATCCTTTTTTGGAGCTGGCTGAATGGAAACATGCATGCTTTTCTGCGCACTATGAAGATACGTAGCCTGCTCCTTGATCGTCGGCATTTCAAAGATTTGCCGTAGACTCATCTCGACATCAAAAGCCTTGTGAATACGTGATAACAGCATGATTGCCTTTAATGAATGACCACCGTTTTCAAAGAAATGATCGGTCACGCTGATCCCCTTTATTCCAAGCACGCTTTCCCATATTTGAAGCAATTTTTCTTCTGTAATATTTTCTGCTTTCACTGACTCTCTTGTTTCATCGCTTACAGGTACAGGTAACGCTTTACGGTCTACCTTTCCATTTGTATTCACAGGCATCTTATCTAATTGGATCAGGTAGGAAGGAATCATATAGGCAGGTAATACCTTCGATAAGATTGCCTTCACTTCTGCGTTATTGATCTGGCTGTTGCAGACGATATATCCGCAAAGATACTTATTGCCAAATTCATCTTCAAGATCAGTGACAATTGCTTCATTGATGGACGGAATTTGAACCAATTTGCTCTCAATCTCACCTAATTCGATGCGGAAGCCACGAATTTTTACCTGATGATCTTTGCGTCCATAGAATTCGATGATTCCGCCCGGGAGCCATCTTCCTAAATCCCCTGTTTTATACATACGCCGTCCCTTTTCTACAGTAAACGGATCATCCATAAATGCTGCTTGAGTCCGCTTGGTATCATACAGGTATCCACGGCCTACTCCAATCCCAGAGACAAGAATTTCACCTTTCACGCCAATTGGGCACTGCTGAAGGTTTTCATTCACAATGTAAATATTAAAGTTTTGCAATGGCTGTCCAATTGGAATAGTCGGCATATTTGGTACTGTATCCATATAATAATGGGTGATGTCGTCAGATGCCTCCGTAGGACCATAAGCATTGATTATTGGAATGGAAGGATAGAGGCTGAACCATTTCTTTACTACGTTTTGTTTAAGAGTCTCTCCTGTGACTAACAGGTACTCAAGCGACTGGAAGGCTTGACACTCTTTTTTCAATAGATCAAGCATGACTGACAAATAAGAAGGAACCACCTCTAGTACAGTCACACTGTCTTGTCCTACTTGATCAATGAAGTGCTTTGTATTGAGAATCAGCTCATTGGGATAGATCACTGTAGTTCCGCCGCATACAAGGGCAACAAAAAACTGCCACACCGAAATATCAAAACAATGGGAAGAATTTTGCGCAACGATACTTTCTGATGTTATTTTTACTCCATCAACCTTCGCAAAAATATGGTTCATCATCCCGATATGCTCCACCATCGCACCTTTCGGCTTTCCAGTAGAGCCAGACGTGTAAATGACGTACGACAACTGATTCATATCAAGCGGTATGTTTACGTTATCTGCACTTTCCTTTATCAGATCATCTCTTATTTGGTCGAGACAGATTATTCTTCCCGCAAAGCCACTTCTTACTGTGTCGCTAACCAAATCACTTGTAGTTAGCAGTACCTTTGCTTGCGATTCCTGCAGGATTCCAAGCACACGATCCAGCGGATATTCTGGATCAATTGGCGTATAAGCAGCTCCTACCTTCCACACAGCAAGGATGCTTTCTACCATACGTGGGGCTCTCTCCATGTAAATACCGACCAATCCTTCTGTTGTTAGTCCTGTTTTACTTAGAAGATGACCAAGTCGATTCGCCCCTTCATTTAATTCTTGGTAGGTTATCTGACAATCTTGGTATTGCAGCGCTACCTTATCAGGCTGTTTCAACGCGCAATCTTCTACATAATGGTAAATCGAACGTTCTGTATCAAAATCTCGCTCTGTTGCGTTAAATTGATCAATAATCTCCGCTTGATTTCCCAGATAATCTAATTCTGACAAGGTATTTTTACCATCTGTAATCTGCTTAGCTATATGAATGAAGCAATCTAAAAATGATCCACCCGCAAATACCTGTTGATCATAGTAAATGGAAAGCTCAACGGTATCTGATAACGCTTTGACCCATATATTCACCTGTCGCTCAGAATAATGAAGATGATAATAGTGAATATAAGTCATCTCTTGACAAACCGGAATCATCGTAAAGTTGAGATAATTGAAGTAAAAAGATACCTCTTCTTCCCCTAGGATATTTTTTTGCTCCATCATGGAAATATCTCGATATGCAACCTCTTCTGATTTCATTCTCATCAAGTGAGCGAAATAGTCTTTCATTTCCATCTCTGGTTTGAAAATATGACGTGGAAACAATAGAGGTGTCACTTGATAAAAGTTTCCGACAGTATGGGAGTACTCTGGCGAACGTCCATTAATAATATTGCGGATCAGAAAATCGGATTGC
Source organism: Brevibacillus sp. SKDU10 (assembly GCF_001645205.1). Classification (NCBI taxonomy): domain Bacteria; kingdom Bacillati; phylum Bacillota; class Bacilli; order Caryophanales; family Paenibacillaceae; genus Brevibacillus; species Brevibacillus sp. SKDU10. The sequence continues at coordinate 14,628 of NZ_LSSO01000167.1, forward strand.
TGGTTGCTATAAATTTTAACCAACAAACCATATACCCCCCATAAGAAATGGGAAAGCCGCACCTTCTCCTTTTCACAATATCTCTTGATCTGTGCAAACAGTTCAGCTGGTATCTGAGTGGTTTGACTTACGACTGCTGATTCCTTTTCTATACCACTAGTGGAAAGCTGCTCCACATTAGAAAGCTTTTCCTTCCAATAGTTTTTGATGATATTGGTATCAAACGTTTGTAAGTTATCCGAAACATAAGCAGTGAAGCTCTCTGTTTCCTTTGGTTTATATTCTGTACCGTTCTCCAAAGCTTCATAGCTTGCTACGATATGCTCAATAATAATTTTGACTCCTACACCATCAATGATGAGATTATGAGCTAAAATGCAAAACGTATGATTCCCAGCCTGATCAGCAGCAAATACGAATCTGACAAGCTTTGGCTCAAATAAGTTCCATGGAACGTTTAGCTCCTGTTCAATCAGCTTGGTTATAAAAGCACTGCTTGTTTCGGCTCCATCTGTTTTGTATTCTTCGTAGGAAAACGGACTATTTTTCTTTACAGCTTGATAAAGTGCAGCGCCATCTTTTAGTAGATGAGCATGAAGCTGCGGAGTCTGATTAAAAACATGCTCGGCTGCCTGCTTCCATCGCTCTTGATTGATCTTTGTTGGGAGATCGATGGTGGTGGCGAAAAGATAACATAGCCCATTGTTTTGGGTAAGCAAAATATCGTAATACATGTCTCGTTGAGTCGTTGTCAATGGATAAACACATTCATAATCAGCCTTTGATAAGGCTAAATGGTTAAATAATGAGTTTTCCGTCCCGTTACTTATTTGTATCTTGCTAATTTCGCTCATTGGATGCTCAAGCAATTCCATCAGCAGCTTTTTGAACCAATCGATCAATACATCCAGCTTTGTTTCGTTAAAAATAGCAGCATTGCATTCCATAAGGCAGGATAAACCATCATTCGTTTCTTGGATTAGCAAGCTTACATCACTACGAGTAGCTGAATTTGTAACCTCAAAAGGTGTCAGCATTAAATCCCCTGCTGATAAGGTATTTGGCAATTCATGATCTGTGCTTTGATATGTAAAGCCTGCGCGAACCTTTTCGATAGGAAATTGAAGCCGCTCTACCATGTATTCTAGTGGGTAATCCTGATTTTCTATCATTTCCACAATTTGCTGTTTCATCTCTTCAATTATATGCAGCCATGTTTTATTACTCGTCACTTGTAAGCGGACAGGTAGTGTATGGACAAACATACCTACCATATTTTCGACTAACGGATGAGTACGACCAGAGGTTACTGTGAGTACCGCTATATCCTCGGTATAGCAGCATTTAGCAAGAAAAATCTCATACACGGCAAATAGAGTATGATATAAGGTTGCCTTGCACTGATCACTGATTTTTTTGAGAGCTGCTGTTGTTTCTGCATCAATCTTGAAACTTTGCACATGACCCCGGCCATTTTGAGCCGTATTCACGTCAACATCAACCGGCAAATTTAATTCAGGAAGCGGTTCAGCTAATAGATTACGCCAATAGGTTTCTTGCTTCTGCACATTTTCTGTAGATAAAAATGAATTCTGCCAGGCTGCAAAATCCTTATAGGTGACACTTAGTTCTGGCAACTGTTTACCCTGATATAAATGAAGCAGTTCTTTTATCAAGATATTCATGCTTAGTCCATCTGAAATAATATGATGCATGTCCAGTAGCAAAATGTGCTTTTCCTCTGCGACTTTTACTAGTTGCAGGCGTATTAGGGGTGCCTCAGAAAGCACAAAGGGTTGAACAAATTCCTCTGTCAAACTGCTTAGCTGTTCCTCTGTTCCTTCTTTAAACGCCAATGGAATGTCTACTTCATCGTGAATTTGTTGAACAATCTCTCCCTCTCTAAGGTGAAAAGATGTTCGCAATGATTCATGCCGCGAAATGACATGCTTAATCTGTTCACGAAGTTTTGCATAGTCCAGTTCTCCTTCGATACAAATCCCGACAGGCAGGTTATAGCTAGTTCCATTATGGGCTTCCTGCTCTGCTAGAACGTATAACCTTTTTTGAACAGAAGAAACCGGATAATCATCTTGTTTTGTCAATTTCGTAATAAGAGGTACACTCATGCCAGTTCCCTGTACAGTATTTGCCGCTAGCTCCCTGATGGTTGGATAGAGAAACATATGATGCAAAGGGATAAAGCAATCAAATTCCTTCTGCATTCTCATAGCAATGCTAGATGCCTGTAGAGATTGACCGCCTAAATCAAAGAAGTTATCTTCCGTGCCAAATTGCTTACTTCCTAAAACATCACTCCAAATCGCCCAAATTTTTTCCTCTGTATCATTGGCAGGTAAAGTAAAACCACTCTCAACTTCTTGGCAGGAAAATGGATCAGGTAATTCAGAAAGATCTATCCCTCCATCACTGCGCAGAGGCATTCCCATTTGTTTTACAAAATGAGTAGGCCGCATATATTCTGGAAGACGGGACGATAAGAACGAGCGAAGCTTTTGAATATTCAATTGATCTGGCTGACTAGTAAAGAGATACGCAGACAGAAGCTCTTTATTGTGGGCCTGATCATCAGCATTCTTCACGATTGCTCGATCTACATCAGGAAATAGCTCCAGCACGGCTTCAATTTCTTGTGTATAAATGCGATGGTTATTACGTATCGCTTGCTTATCTGTGTTTCCGATATACTCCAATTCACCTTCTGGTAAGAATCGAGTTAATTCCCTGGTAGCATACACATTTTGTTTATCACCATGTCCCCATGTAAGGTACAAATTCCCTGCTACACCCACTGGTACTGACTGTCTCTGATCATCTACGATCTCTGGTTGAAAAAAGCCTATTGGATAACCTAATGGAACCTTTTGCAGTACCGCCCCTTCTCGATCAAATGCTTCATGTGATGTAATAAGCATCGGAACTTTCTTCATGCTAAAGGTGCGCAACAGCCTTGAACCATTCGGCAAAAATTCCTTCCATTGAGGTAGGTGATGGTAAAATAATACTTCTGCATCAAGGACAATAAGCTTGAGCCGATCAACTTCTTGTAGGGAAGTAAGTATACGCTTTGTATGCTCGTCTAGCTGACTACCTTTATGAATGAAAATGGTTTTTCCTGTGTCATTGCTTCTCCCAAGCAAAGCATCTTCTTGATGAGCAATTCGCAGAGTCGCTCCATTTACTAGAGCTGGTATCCACAGCTTTTCCCAGAAGTCTACTTCATCAGCCGAAGCAATATACACACAATCCGAGCTTGTAAGCTCGCATTTTTCTTTTACTGCCTCTGCATAACACATGAGCTGTTGATGCGTAAGGCCGCCAACATCTTGTACGATTTGCACAATTTTGTCTTTGCTATTCTGCGATTGTAGGTTTGTAGAAGCTATCTGTTTTACATCTTCCTGTATTTCCTGAAGATCAATAATCTGCTTAGCGTGCTCCTTGACAAATGGTGTCGCTTCTCGTGTTATGACTGCCGCATGCTGTAATATATCGCTCGCTTCTTCATTTAGATAGGTGTACGTGTAGCCTGCTTTGATCACAGCAAGAATACTTACAATCGCTTCTATAGAAGTAGGTAAGCAAATGATCATTTGCTGATTTGGTTCGAGATTCATCTGCTGTATCCAGCGCGCTAATTGATTAGACTGCTCATGAAGGGATTGATACGTAATTTCGCTATTACCGCATAAAACAGCATTCTTGTCAGGATGCTCTAACGCCCACTTTTCTACCTGCTCATGAATAAACAATTGTCCCTTACTTTCTAGAAGGACTTGCTCTTTCAGCTTCTGCGACGCTACCAAATGATGTGTAAGCAGTGGTATACCTGAAAGTGAGCAATCAGAATAACGTATTAAGTCCTCTATTAATCTAGCAAATCCATTGATCCATCCATCTATGATTCCATGTTCAAAGAGATCAGCATTGTATTCAAATTCAAGAAGTAATTCGGCCCCTACTTCAATAACATTAAGTCCGATATCCTGCTTGGTTGTAACCTTTGGAAAAGGTACAAACTCTACAGCACATTCAGGAAATTGCAAATTGCCTGTCGGCCGATCCATGTTGAAGGTTGCAGTAATTCCAGGCAGCTTAGGACTATTCGATTGAGCTGCCAGCATTTTGCCAATTAAAGCCATTGAGCAATGCTGATATTGGTAAACCTCAAAGGCATTCTTTTTCACTACGCTACTAACCTTTTCAAAGGTCATATCTGGCTCAATTTGCCCATGAATCGACAGCATATTTACACATTGCCCTACTAAATGCGAGGAGCCTGCAAGCGCCTGTCCTCCACTAGGGATACCAATGAACATCGAATTTTGGCCTGTTATCTTATGCAAAAATACCTGAAAAGAGGCTAAAAGAGTCAAAAATAAGCTATTTTTCTGCTTCTTACTAAACTCTCTTAATTTGTTTACTACATCGGCCTGTAGAATGAGAGTTGTGTGATTTCCTATGTAGCTACGTTTTGCAGGCTTTATTTTTGAACTTGGAAAATCAAGCACTTCAAACGGTTTTGTACTCTGTTGCTCCCAAAAAGTTACTGCTTCTGGAAGCTGATTCTGCTGCTTATCTTGCCATGCGATAAAATCTCTATACTGCATAGGCTCAGGGAGAACTATTTTCTGATCATGATAGGCAGCGGTATAAAGGGACTCCAATTCTTTTACAAGAATACCTACTGACCATCCATCAGCAATAATATGATGAATAATGAATACTAGCTGATAAACATCTTTTTCTATTTGCAGGATATAGGCTTTGAATAACGGACCTTTTTCCAGATGAAAGACTTGTTTACCCTCGTTGTCCATCCAATCTTGTGCTTGGCTTGTGGCATCCACGCCCGGTTGATCTAAAAAATCAACCAATGGAACATCAATCACCATTTTGGGATGTATACACTGATATTCGCCATCTGCGCTTATCGTTGTTCGTAGGGATTCATGTCTATCAACAAGTTGCTGTATTGCCTGACGCATGCCATCCAATTTCAATTGACCTGTTAGTTGAAGCACGAAGCATTCATTATACGAACGCGACTCTTCCTCTCCTAATTGACAAAAAAACCATAATTGCTTTTGCTCTTCTGATAATGGTACCCGTAGCTTATTTTTAACTCCCTTATCCAGGCTCTCTTCTAAGGGAGATTTAGGAAAAAAACCTGCCTTCTTCATCTCCTCTACGCTGTCTTTAACTGCGTCAATGATCTTTTCGACATCTTGATCAGTATGAGCAGTGGACAAGAAGCAGTTTCTTCCTTCCCAGGTATAAATACCACGGAACAGCAGATGGTAAAATAATATTTCTTGGGTACCTTTTAATACAAAACGGAACAAAGAGCCAAAATGAACCATTCGAATAGAGATATTTTGTTTTCTAAAATAAGCGTTTAGCGTTTGGCACATACGTGCTGTTCGTTGGTTTACCTCTTCTTGTAGGGCACTTCCTTGTTGTTTCAGATGCTCTAGAGTCACTTTTGCGGCTACCATGGTCAAGGGATGATGGCAAAATGTCCCTGCGACGAATGTACGCTTTTCCGCAACTGGTGGATAAGATTGATCGCCATATTGCCAGCATCCTCCGTCAATACAATCTAGATAGGCAGTTTTTCCAGCAACAACGCCTATAGGCATCCCGCCTCCAACAATTTTCCCATAGGTTACCATATCAGCCTGAACACCAAACCATGCTTGGGCACCTCCGGGATGGATTCGGAAACCGGTAATCACTTCATCAAAAATAAGGGCTGTGCCAAGCTCAGTTGTCAGAGCACGCAAGGAGTGTAAAAACTCTTTTGGCTGTAATTCTGGATCGCGGCTTTGAACTGGTTCAACCAATACCGCTGCTAGATCATCGGCATTTTCCCGGATGATTTGCAAGGCCTTCTCACTGCCATATTCAAGCACCAAAATATCATCACTCATGCTTGCTGGAACACCTGGAGCCATCGGTTTGGAGCTACCATCGTCTTTAGCCGTATCAGTGCGAGCTAAGATACCGTCAAAGCTGCCATGGTAAGAGCCTGCAAAGATAGCAATTTTCGAGCGTCCCGTATAAGCTCGCGCTATCCGGACAGCAACCATAACCGCTTCCGTACCTGAGTTATAAAAGGCAACCCGATCTACTCCTGCGATTTCAGAAATTAATTGAGCCACTTCTCCGCTTAATCGTGACATGGGACCTACAGGGAAGCCTCGCTTCAACTCTTCATTGATAGCCTCTGTGATAAAGGCAGGATTATGTCCAAGCAAGTTAACCCCAAATCCCATGCATATGTCTATATATTCATTTCCATCAATATCCCACAGCTTAGAACCCCTAGCTCGATCGCTAACGATTGGGTATATCATTTCTTTCCAGTTGGAACGATATCCCGCCACATTTCGATTATTAGCAAGTACATTGCGATAGTTTTGCGCTAACAGCTTGGAAGAGCGAGTTTTGTCAGAATACCTAGTTATAAAATCCTGTAGATGGCTACGTTCCTGCATTGTTGCGTTATGCGTGGACTCAAAAGAAACCTTTTGATAGGGAACAAACACTTCTTTTTTGTTGTTTTCTTTTGCTAGACTTCTAAAACCAACGGGAGTTCCTTGTACATTCGTAGCTTCTCCTCTAGTTTGTACACGATGCTCATCCATTGCTACGGGAGCCGGGGCTAAGCTCTCCGTCTGACCATTCGGCTGCAGTAAACGAAATACATCCAGTTGTTTTGCCATTATTTCTAATTGCTGACTCATCAATTGCTCAAGCCCGCCTAGATCGGTCTGTCCTTTACCCGTGAGAACTGGTTGATAGTCAGGAACGTGGGGGTGAGAAGACTCGCTACTTGCTGCCTGTACAGTTTCTTCAGATGGTTTCTCAGGCATAGCTTCGCACATCAAGGAAGTGACAAAAAAACTGTCAGGTAAAACTTGCGCTAGATAATTTGCTACATTGTATGTGTTATTTAATTCTTCAAAAAACAGATTAAAGGATATTTGAACACCGTATGTATCTTTAATTTGGTTGTTCAGTTGAATAAATAGAATAGAGTCAAATCCTAGATCATAAAAATTAGCATGCACATCAAATTCTTGCTCGTCTATTCCTGCTTGTGTGCACACCATGTGTTTTACGTTCTGTAAAATCATTTCCACTCTCTGTTTCTCAAAGTGATCGTTGTTTATTTCAGAGATGTTAGATTGTGCATTCACAATATTTCCCTCGCTTTCGTCGATACATGCTGTTCGGGATTCAATCCAATGTCGCTTGCGATCAAATGGATACACAGGTACGCTGATCCGTTTTCGATTTTCTTTCCTATAGATTAGGTCCCAGTCAATAATCGCTCCTGACACATAAGCCTTACATAAGCTGACTAAGGCTTCAGAACTTGTCCGGTCTGTATCTAGGTATATCTCGGCCGCTTCTTTTGCTTCTTGCGTAAATCCTTGAATTTCGCGTTCGCTAACTTTTCCTCTCGAAGGATCACTCTGCTGTTCGCGTACGATCTTATGGATTCCATAGATTAAGTTATGACCCACATGTGATCTGGATTCGTTTGGATGAACTGCTGATAATACGGTAGCTGCTTGTTCTAACTGCTCCATCAATTCCTGTTTTGTAGAAAATGTAAGAGCAAGACGGTGAGAATAATGCGAGCGGCCTCTATTAGCCGTATAACAAATATCAGATAGACTTTCATCTGATTTATCTGGCAAAAAACGGATATATTCTTGTACCAGCGCTTGAAGAGAGGTCACACTTTTGGCAGAAATCGCTAACATCTCATTCCGCTGAGGCAAATAGTCTGCTGCCTCACCCTCCTGTACGGGTGCTTCCTCTAAGATGATATGGCAATTCGTTCCACTTAATCCAAAGGAGCTAATACCGCATCGCAAAGGTTCTTCCTTTGTTTCCCATGTACGCAAAGCCGTATTAACATATACCGGCGAATTCTCAAAGGCAATCTGACGATTCGGCATTTCAAAATGAAGAGTCGGTGGGATTTTCTTGTGTTTTAATGCTAGAACTGATTTGATAATCCCTGCTAAGCCTGCTGCTGCTCCTAGATGACCAATGTTTGATTTAACAGAACCGATTGCACAAAATTGGCGTCGATCCGTGAATGTACGAAATGCTTTTTGGATGGCCTCTACTTCGATAGGATCACCTAACGCCGTACCCGTACCATGCGCTTCTATATAAGATATGGTTTCAGGTTCAATGCCTGCATCCTGCCAAGCGGCAAGAATTACTTCTTTTTGAGCCAGTACATTAGGTGCTGTCAGACCATTGGACGTACCATCATGATTAAGCGCACTTCCTTTAATCACTGCATAGATATGGTCACGATCATGAATGGCTTGGTGCAGCGGTTTTAAAATAAGGGCGGCCACACCTTCTCCCATCCCTGTTCCATCCGAATTCCTATCGAAAGCCCTTGTACGTCGTGTCGATGATTCAATCCCTAGTTTTAATTCATTGTCTAACGGCATAAAATGAAGACCTACACTGCCCGCAATGGCCATATTGCATTCCCCGTTACGGAGAGCTTGGCAAGCGGTATGTATAGCCACCGCCGATGAGGAGCAAGTCGTATCAATTGTTAATGACGGGCCCCTCAAATCTAATAAATAAGCGATTCGACTGGCAATAATCGGTGACAAATTGCCTGGTATAAACAGCGGGATCGATTCATGTCCCACTTCTTTTATCAACCCTTTGTAATCATGCAAAGCATCTCCACTGAATCCCACGTAAACTCCTGTTTTGCTGCCTTTGCATGTTTCACCACCGTAGCCCGCATCCTCAAGAGCATGCCATGCTGTTTCCAAAAACAAACGCTGGCTTGGACTCATGTATGAGGCTTCTTTAGGTGAGAGCCGAAAAAATGCAGCGTCAAATTTGTCGATTTCTTCTAAGAAGGCGCCCTCATAGTAAGTAGCTTCAGCCGTAGATTTAATCGTACGTAGATACGCTTTTGTATCGGCCTGCCTAGATTCAGGGAAAGGACCAATACAATCCTCTCCATCGCAGAGATTATTCCAAAAAGCTTCCAAATGAGATGCCTTAGGAAATTGACCAGACATACCAATAATTGCAATCGATTTTTTATCAACAGCTTTAATGTCACTCTCAGTTTCGCTGATTAAGTTATCTAGTTTAAATGAATGAAAATTAAGCAAAGATGTCTCACTCCTACTTCTTCAGGTTACAATGACTGTTGCCTGATCCCTCGATACTTGCCACGGATTGAATCAGGCAACAATCTTTTTGAAAATACCGATCCTGTCAAAAGTTACTAATTTTCTAAGATCATTGCAAGGAGTTTCATATAAGCATGAAGTAGTTCTTTCATTTTTTCGCTTCTAAGCCTTTGAGGCTGATAGTCGAGACGGAAGTTGATATAGTTGCTACCTGATTCGATCTCGAGCAGGATATCAAATATGTCATTTATCTCACTGCGCTTCGTTGCAAGTCCTTTTCGGTAAAGTAACGGAGTAACAGTAAATGGTTCCTTGGACATAACAAGTCCAGAAAGCCTATCTGCCTCGTATACCTTGATCTCCTCTTCTGCTTTTAGCTTCTGATGAACATAGCGGAACAACTCAGAAAAATTAGTCATTGAGCTTATATCTACATCTAGTGACATAAACTGATTAGGCACTTGCATCAGTAGCTGAACAGACAATTGCTCGGACCCACTAATTTGCGATAGCAAAAATGCATAAGCAGCGACAAATACATCGTCTATGCTCACTTGTTCTACTTCCGCCAATCGCTGTAATTTCAGCACAGCGGCGGATGTTAATTCTGCTTCAAATATAGAACCCGGCTCGCTCATCTGATTACTAGCAAAATAATCTCGCCCCATAGAAATGCTTGGTAGTGTAAAGGCTCTGGCTTGCTCCTTATCGCCATGCATAATTAGATTCGCGATCTTACTAATCGATGGGTAAGTGAACATATCGGTAACCGTCACATGATTGGGATATTTTTCATCCACACGGCTGTGCATCCGCACCAATAATAAAGAATTTCCACCGAGGTCAAAGAAATTGTCGTGAACACCAAAGCCAGTGACTCCAAGTAATTCTTCCCAAATAGTAAGTAGCACTTCCTCTATCTCATTTGAGGCAGCGACAAATGCCGTACCTGTAGAAAGTCTGGATGTCGTATTTTCAAGTACCTTGCGATCAGCTTTACCGCTTGGTGTAAGTGGCATCTTCTCTATTTGAACAAAATGCGCCGGAACCATATATTCTGGCAGTGCTTCTTTTACAAACTCACGCAGAGGAGCAACCGAAAGCTCGGTGTGAGCGACAATGTAGGCAATCAATATTTTGTTGCCAAACGTATCCTCGCTACTAAGAACGATCGCTTCCGTAATCTCATCATGGCTTTGTAAGCGTTGCTCAATCTCCCCTAATTCAATTCGATATCCTCTTATTTTTACCTGATGATCAGATCTTCCCAAATATTCAAGCGTTCCGTCCTCACACCATCTTGCTATGTCACCTGTACGATACATGCGAACAGAACTGTCAGCATGAAACGGATCGGACACAAACTTTTCAGAGGTTAGCTTAGGCTGGTTCAAGTAACCTCTTGCTACACCATCACCCGCTATACACAATTCTCCTTGAACGCCAAGGGGGACTAGCTTGTAATGTTTGTCTACAATATAGATACTAGTATTTCCTATTGGCTGTCCGATGGTTACTGTGTCTTTATTGGTCAAATCAGCAATCGCCGAGTAAACCGTCGTCTCAGTAGGCCCGTACAAATTGAACAGCTTGGCCTGTGTGATGGCTTGCAGTCCATTTAATTGAACAGTTGAAAAAGCTTCTCCGCCAATCATAATGACCTCAAGCAAGTGTAAGCTGTGATGACATTCCTTATCATTCATCAGAAGCTGAAGGCGTGATGGAGTGACCTGTATCATGCTTGCCTCTTTGTTGATGATTAACCTGCTCAAGCGTTTAGGATCACGTTGCTCACCTTCCGTAGCGATCACGACAGTAACTCCCTTTAACAATGGGACAAAGGTCTCTAGCACTAGCACATCAAAGCTAATATTCGTAACAGAGACAAGTCTTTTTCCCTCTTGGAAAGGCATGATTTTCACAGCAGCTTCTATAAAATTATGGACTCCGCGATGCTCAATCATTACACCTTTTGGCTTCCCGGTTGAACCAGAAGTAAAGCAAACGTAACAAAGCGAATTAGCGTCTATTGAAGTATTGATTGCTTCTGTAGACTGACTATTTATCATAGAAGCACCATGTTGTTGTCTGCGTTGATTGCTCACATTCTTTTTCGTCAAAGCATCCTCTGATAGACACACTTTATCAATCGTAAATAAAGCGTCATATCGATATCGAGTTAACTCATTTTCGATGGTGTGTTCTTTTTGAGAAAAAGTCACATGTCTAACCTCGTCATGCTTCGATAGCCAATCCTCTAAGAAAGAACGCGAGATAAACAATTCAGTTGTAAATTCAGTTTTTGTACGATGCTTATCATCTTGAATCTGTGTTTTCTTATGCTCCGTTAATGACCGTATCATCTCTTCCTTCAACGACAAATCCATAATGTCGCCAACAAATAAAACCCCATTTTTCCCCATCAGCTCTAGCGCTTTTGCTAGGACAAAACGTAAATAATTATGATTAGGGAAATATTGAATGACACTATTTAAAATCACTACATCAAAATCTCGTTCATCCAATTGGTCAATTTCGTGAGCAGGCAAAGTGGCAAGCTTCATGTTCGAAACACCTTCACGTAGCATTCTTTGCCTATTTTTCTCAATAATCACATCAGATAAGTCCGTACCATAATAAGAACCAACATATGGAGCTAGCTCAAACATTGTCAAACCTGATGAGCATCCAATTTCCAAAACTCTCGTCTGAGAATTTAGATGAGGTTTTAGCTTATGCAGCACGTTTTTACTATACTCACTCATTTCCTCTAAAGAGAAGGGCTGTCCTGTATAACTGCTTACCCAGCCGCCAATTGAAATCTCATCATTTCCAACTGAACCGATATGATTCCACAATTTCTGATCAATCAGATCGTTCGTATGGGTGGAGTCTATAGAAGTAATCTCATCTTTATCAAGGCAGACAAAGGTATCTAAAGTTGGACATTCCCACTGCAACGCATTAAGTTGATGGATAAAACGCGAAGTGGATAGGACAACACTTATGCTTGCTTCATTTACGATTACCTTGACTCGATCATCGGGTAATACGGGATCAATTGGTACATAGGCGGCTCCTGCCTTTAGAATTCCAAGCATTGCGATTAAGATGAATTCAGATCGTTCAATCAGGATTCCAATTAATTGATTCGGTTGTACCCGATGATGCTCAAGTAAATAATGAGCAATTTGGTTAGCCCTGTCATCTAATTCCTGATACGTTAGCGATCGTTCTTCACACATGAGAGCGATCTGATTAGGCGTTAGCTTTACACGTTCAACAAATAATTGATGAATTGTTTTATCCTTGTCATAGAACATTGCCGTATCATTAAATTCAACGAGAAGCTGATTTTTTTCTTCAGGCAACAATAATTCCAAACTTTCAAGCGTCAAATCAGGATTCTTCGTAACCATTTGCACGAAATGGATAAAATGCTTTAATAGTTGCTCTGCCGTTCTTTTGAGAAACAAGTCTTTGCAGTATTCCAGACGGAAATGATATCGTCCTTCCCTTACTTTTGCTTCAAGGGTTAGGTCAAATTTAGATGTTTTATTTGGAAACTCCAATTGGCTAATGGAAATATCCTCTAATGCCAGCTCTTTGCTGTCCATATTCTGTAAAATAAACATAGTATCAAACACTGGGTTTCTGTCTACATTCCGTTCAACATCCAGCTTTTGGACCAATTCCTCAAACGGATACTCTTGGTGCTCATATGCTAGCAATACGTTTTGTTTCACTCTTGCAAGAAAGGAAACGAAGCTATCCTCTTGATCTACACGATTACGAATCGGCAACGTATTTACAAACATCCCCATTACGTTTTGCAAATCAGCATGTGTTCTTCCTGCAATTGGCGATCCAATCACTTGATCATTTTGTCCTGAATATGTAGCCAGTAAGAAATGATATGCTGCAAGAAGCACCATAAATGGAGTTACGTTGTTTTCGAAGGCAAATTGATTTATGGCGGCAGTCTCTTCTTTATTCAACCCCATCCATACAGAATCTCCACGAAAGCTTTTTAATGGAGGACGGGCAAAATCGGTTGGAAGATGCAAGATTGGAATTTCATCAGCAAATTGTGACAGCCAATACTGCTCATTTTTAGCCCATTCATCTGAGGATATCTGTGAATTGTGCCAAACCGTATAATCTTTATACTGAATAGCCAATTCAGGTAATGACTCGCCTGCATATAAGCTCATGAACTCTTCGATAAATAACTCAAGCGTTGAACCGTCTGAAATGATGTGATGCATATCAAACAAAAGTAGATATTCTTCCTTCTCTATATATACCAGCTTGACTCTTAAGAGTGGTGCTTGTTGTAGATCAAACGGCTGCACAAAGGCTTCTACTATTTGTGTGATCAATTCAGACTGACCTATTTCTTCATCCATATTCCCCCATAACGAGTGTTCGGATATGGAAAAGTTAACCTTCGAATGAATCTGTTGAACAACCTCATTATTTATAAAATGAAAGGATGTCCGTAAAGCCTCATGGCGATCAATTAATTCATGAAATGCTTTTTCCATTCGGTTACGATCTACATTGCCTTTTAGTGTGATCATTCCTGGCATATTATAGGTTGTTGAGCCCTGTTCCATTTTATCTAACACGAACAATCTCTTCTGTGCAGAAGAAATCGGATAATAATCCTGTACAGGTGCTTTTTCAATTTGCCCGTACGCTATAGATGCTTCACTTTCTACCAATGACGCTAATTCTGCAATGGTTGGTGTATGGAATACTGCTCGTAGCGAAAGCTGTTTGTCAGAGACTTTTCGTAATTTCGAGACAAATTGGGATGCTCTAAGTGAATGTCCACCCAGTTCGAAAAAATTATCATGAATTCCTATTTTTTCCATCTGTAAAATTTCACTCCAGATTTGCACCATTTTGAGTTCTAGCTCTGTACGAGGCGCTACATATTCTACTCCTGTGTTGATGCTAATCCCCTCTGGAGCAGGGAGAGACTTACGATCAATCTTTCCATTTGGTGAATGAGGTAATTTATCTAACTGCATAAAATAAGAGGGAACCATGTAATTAGGAAGCTCAGACGACAAGCTTCTTTTTAGTTCATTTACCGTTAATTGCTTATCCGCCACAAAATAAGCGCACAAATGCTTGGTCCCATCATGATCTTCCCGCGCGATTACGACAGCTTCTCGCACTTCTTTTATTTTCACAAGCTGTGCTTCTACTTCTCCAAGCTCAATGCGATAGCCTCGAATTTTAACCTGATGATCGATTCTCCCTAAACACTCGATGGTTCCATCTGGGAGCCATTTTGCCAAATCACCTGTTTTATGCATCAGGCTCCCCGGCACAAATGGATTTTCTACAAACTTTTTAGCCGTTAATTCTGGAAGGTTCCAGTAGCCCCTTGCTAGTCCTTCACCCGCAATGCATAGCTCACCTGCCACACCTATTGGTTGAAGCTGATTTTGAGCATTTACAACATAGAAGTATTTATTCATAAGCGGCTTACCGACTGTGATAGCCTCTCCTGTCTTTATTTCTGCTACAGATGACCAAACAGTGGTTTCCGTGGGACCGTACATATTATACAGTCGTGCCCCCGTGTAGGTACGCAAGGTTTGTAGCAATGAAACAGGCGGGGCTTCTCCACCCAGCATAATTTCACGAACTCCCTCTAAACAATTGACACGCTCTGTGCCATGCATGGAAGACAATAACATTTGCATACGAGGAGGTGTCATTTGAAGCATATCAATTTTCTCTTTCCAAATGATTTCACTCAATACTTTTGGATCAGCCTGTTGAGCTTCACTAGCTATGACAACCCTTACCCCTTTACTTAGCGAAAGGAACGTTTCCAAAATGAATGGATCAAATGAAATCGTCGTAATACAAAGGATCGACTTCCCTGGAGAAAAATCAATTCGATCCGTAATGCCATCCACCTGATTGATAACTGATTGATGACTAATCATGACTCCTTTAGGCCTACCTGTTGAACCTGATGTGTACATAACATAGGCTAAATCAGATGGGGTACTAATCGGTTCAAGATTGGTTGTGAGATCCTGATAGGAAGATTCTTCATCCACAGCGATACATTTTCCAGCAAAGGTGATTCTTTCTTGTAAATGACTATGTGCCACTACCAGTTTGGCACCCGTATCCTCTAGCATGTAGCGAATGCGCTCTTCTGGATACACTGGATCAATCGGGACATAAGCTCCCCCTGCCTTCAGGATTCCTAGTAGCCCAACCATCATGTCCAAGGAACGCTCGACCAAAATACCAACAAGTTGATTAGGACCTACTCCTTCTGCTCTCAGAGTACGTGCCAATTGGTTTGCTCGATCATTTAACTCACGGTATGTAAGGTGCGCCCCTTCATAGACGATAGCAACTTGATCTGGGGTACGCTCAACCTGATTTTCAAATAACTGATGAATAGTTTGCTTCTGTAGATTCTCTGCTGTTGTATCGTTAAACTTCTCAAGGATCAATGTTTTCTCGAAAGGAGTCATCATCTCAATCGAGAAGAGTTTTGCATTTGAATCGCTTAGTATCCCTTCTGTCATTTGTAGCACATGCCCAGCAATACGCTCGATGGTAGATTCGTCAAAGCGATTTTGGTGATAAGTAATTCGTAATTCTACATCCTCGTTCATGACGATTTCCAAGCAGAGCGGATAGTTGGTTAATTCGTTCATTTCGTAGGACCGTACTGACAAATCGGAAAATTTGTTCATCAGACTAAAATCCATCGGGTAGTTCTGAACGATCATAATAGAATCAAATATTGACTCCTGATTATCCAATTGGGTCCATTTTTTAACATCAACAAGTGGAATTGCTTCAAAAGCTTCTCGGGCTTTCACTTGTTGATGAACCATTTGCAGCAGATCGATAATTGTCTCGTCTGAAAGGTTTTGTACACGGAACGGTAGTGTATTGATAAAGAGACCTACCATTTGATCGATCCCTTTAATCGGTGCTGTACGTCCCGAACTCGTTACGCCAAACACAACGTCCTGATTGTTATTGTAGCGTTGCAATACCAAGCCCCAAACGGTATAAAAAAAGGAAGCAATCGTAATATTCTGCTCTTGGACAAATGCTTGTAAGCGTTTGGTCAAGCCTTGTGTGAAACCATATGTATAGCTTTTCCCCTGTTTCGTAGCTTCAAGACTATATTCTTTACGTGCAAGTACGTCTGATTTTGTGTCGAATCCATCAAGCAGGTTTTTCCAAAATAAAACAACTTCTTCCTTCTTCTGCTGAGACTGACTCCATTTGATAAAATCCTTAAATTTACTTTTCTCTTTTGCCGTCTGTTCCTGTCCTGCTTTAAGATTATGATAAGCTTGAAAAAATTCGTTCAGTAAAACACCATTACTCCAGCCATCATACAAAATATGATGATTCGTAATAATCATTTCATATTGATTGTCCATCAATTTACATAAAGTAACACGGAATGGCTCGATATGTAGATGCAAGGGTTCCTGGAGATCCTGTTGCTTTACGTTGGCAAGCTTCTCCAATTTTTGTTCTGCAGGCACTGTCGACAGGTCAATCTGTTTAAAAGAAACGGGCTTGTCCTTTAAAATGATCTGCACTGGTTTTTCTAAGTTTTCCCACCGATAAATAGTACGTAGCATCTCATTCTGTTGGGCCATGTAATCCCATGCTTGTTTCATTAGCTCTGGTTGAACACTGCCTTCCAAATTCAGCGACAACTGTTCATAATACTCTCTACTTTCAAGATTATATAAATAGTAAAATAATATCCCTTCTTGAGAAGGCGTTAATCCCAAAATTTCTTCGACGTTCGCTTTGTCAATCTTCATTGTTTCCCCCATATACATCCACTCCATTTGTACTCGTGTCGGCCTTCTATCAGATCATAAACGTACTTATAAAAAAAGAAGTTGATGAAAAAAGAAAAATTTTACATACGCCAAAAAATTCCATGACTTAACAATATCATACAATTAAAAAATTTTCACTAATACTATAATAAAATAAGGAAGAAAGGTAAGACCATGGTTTTTATCCCAAGGTCTTACTTCCAATCCATTTTATTTAAAACTGAAAATCCAATTGATCAGAAATATCCATTTCGATTAAGTCATAGGATTCAGCAATCTCTATATCACTTAATTTTGTCCCCGCTTCATTAACAATTATCGTTAGCAGCTTAAGAAAGGATTCTCCGAGAATGTTGATCGTACTCTCTGTAAATAATGTATTGGCATACTCAAATTGAAATACTAACTCCTCATCAGCTTCTATCGTAATGACGCTTACATCAAATTTAGACATACGATATTTATAATCAAAGCGTGATATGGATAGCTTATCAGTAGCATCATTACCTTCTGTGATGTAAGGCTCCTCAATATTTTGCAGGATAAACATGGTGTCAAACAACGGATTCCTGGACTCATCATTTGCTGCATCTAGCTTTTCTACGAGCATGTCAAATTGATAATCCTGATGATCAAAGGCTTGTAACACGTGCTCCTTAACCATAAGCAGGAACTCGGTAAATGTCTGCTGCGTATCAGATTGTAAACGGATGGTCAATGTATTGACAAACATACCGATTACCTTTTCCAAATCTGCATGATGTCTACCAGCAATCGGTGTTCCAATAATGATATCCTGCTGATGAGCATATTTTGATAGCAGCACGTGATAGGCAGCAAGTAACACCATGTAAAGTGTTGTACCTGTAGAGCTAGCCAAGTTACGCAATCCTAACGTCAATTCTTTATCAGCAAAGAACTCAACAAAACTACCCTCAAAGCTTTTCACAGACGGACGTGGATAATCTGTTGGCAATCCAAGCACAGGTAATGGACCGCTAAATTGCTCTAACCAGTATTTTTCTTGACTTTGCATGACATCAGACGCCAGTAGCTTGTTTTGCCAAGCTGAAAAATCCTTGTATTGAATTCTTGGTTCTGGAAGTTGCTTTTCCTGATAGAATTGCACCAGTTCATCTAACAAAATGGCTATGGATGACCCATCCATGATGATATGATGCATATCCAAGACAAGCACATGGTATTCATCTTCTACTGTGACCACGAAAACACGCAGTAGTGGTGCCTTGCTCAAGTCAAAAGGAGCCACAAGTGACTGCACAACGGTGTAAAGCTGTTCGTGTGTTGATGTCACTTCTTTTATGTCTAGCTCCAGCTTCTCCTGAACATATTGAACAGGCTCTCCTCTTTCCCACCCGAAAGCAGTGCGAAGAATCTCATGACGCTGCACCAGTTTTTGAAAGGCTTGATGTAGACGCTGTTTGTCCAGTTTTCCCTTAATAATAAACATATTCGGAATATTATAGGCGATACTCTCTGAATCACGTAGATTTACAAGAAACATACGTTTTTGTGCAGAAGAAAGCTGATAGGCTTCTTGTTTTTTGACAGGTTGGATCATCGGATAAGCTTTTTTTCCACTGCTCGCTACTAGCTGTGCTAAGTCTTTGATGATAGGTCTGTCAAAAAAGTCCCGTAATGAGATATCTACCTGCAGCTCCTTATTGATACGTGAGATGACGGTCGTTGCCTTGAGTGAATGACCACCGTTTTCAAAGAAATGATCTTCAATACCTATCCCAGTCGTATCAAGCACGCTTTCCCAGATAGCAATTATTTTTTCTTCAATCTTGTTACGCGGTGCTACGTATTTGCTTTCTATTACATTTCGATCAGGTTTTGGCAATGCCTTGCGATCTACCTTCCCATTTGTAGTCAAGGGAAGTTTCTCCATTTTTACGAAGAAGGCTGGAATCATATAGTCAGGCAATGTATTCGCTAAATGACTTTTCAACTGATTAATTGGCATATCTTGTTTTAGCACCACATATGCACATAAGCTCTTCTGACCTCTTGCATCCTCAATATCCATTACTACTGTTTCTAAAATATTGGGATGATTGTTGATCTGATTCTCAATTTCCTCCAATTCAATGCGGAATCCCCGTATTTTAACCTGATAATCTTTACGCCCAAAAAACTCAAGTGTTCCATCAGAAAGCCAACGCCCCATATCTCCTGTTTTGTAAAGTCGTACCCCTTTATGATGAGCAAATGGATCGTCCATAAATACTTTGGCGGTTCTTTCTGGATCATGTAAATAGCCTCGTCCAACCCCTAAACCAGACACACAAATTTCGCCCTTAATTCCAACCGGGCAAAGATTCATTTTTTCATCCACGATGTAAACCTTAAAATTGTGCAGAGGTTTACCAATTGGAACGATTTCGCTCTGAGGCAATTGATCTATTATATGAATCGTAACATCGTCTGATGCCTCACTAGGCCCATAAGCATTCGCTAACGGAATATGCGGGAAGAGCTTGAACCATCTCGCTACCAGGCTACGTTTAATTGCTTCTCCTGTGACGCTTACATATCGAAAACAATCTAACGATAAGTTGTTTTCTTCCACATGATCTAGCATCACGGACAAAACAGATGGTACAACTTGGAAGATATTTATCCGATCTTGAATAATCTGCTCAATGCAAGAGTCAGGCTCCATTGTCATCTGATTATCATAAATAATGGTCGTTCCACCTAAGATAATAGATGTAAAAAATTGCCACACCGAAATATCAAAGCAGTGAGAAGCTGTTTGAGCGATTCGACAATCTTGACCCAAATTAAGCCGCTGTTTCATCATATGTAGATGATTATTAAGTCCGATATGCTCCACCATCGACCCTTTTGGCTTGCCCGTTGATCCTGATGTATAAATGATATAAGCAAGTTGATTAGGCTCAACCCTCACTCTGAGGTTATCTTTCATTTCCTGATTGATGGCATCCATTTGAGCATCGAGGCAAAGAATGGTGCCCTTGTAGTTTTGTTTAATCTCAGGAGTTACAAATTTAGATGTAGTTATCAATACCGTTGCTCCTGAATCTTCGAGAATACCTATAATTCTCTGTATAGGATAGGCCGTATCAATAGGGATATAAGCGCCACCTGCTTTCCAAATCCCTAGAATACTTTCCATCATGGGAATGGAGCGTTCTAAGAAAACAGCAACAATCTCTTCCTTTTGCAAACCAGTTCTATGGATAAACCGCGCCATTTGATTTGCCCGAGCATTTAACTCTTCATACGTGATTTGTTGATCCCGATGTATCGCAGCAATGTCAGTAGGTCGACATTCCACCTGCTCTTCGAATAATTCATGCACCGTTTTGTCCATTGGAAAATCACATGTGGTGTTATTAAAATCATCGAGAATTTGTTTCTTTTCTTGTTTTGTCAACATAGTAAGATCAGAAATAGGTTGTTCTGGATGCTCCACAATGGATTCAAGCAGCTCTCGATAATGCTCCATCATCCGGCTAATGGTGGTAGAAAAAAAGATATCCATGTTATATTCCGCTACCAACAGCAGGCCGTCTGGATGCTCTGCGATATCAAACAAAAGGTCAAACATAGACGTTCCTCTATCAATTTCCGGATGAATCAGCGTCTCATCAGAGAGTTTAAAATCTGTGCGACGAGTATTTTGCAATGTGAACATCACCTGAAAAATGGGCGTGATGTTTTTGGTACGTTCAGGTTGTAATACCTCCACTAATTTTTCAAATGGAACATCCTGATTGGAAAACGCTTCAAGCGTAACCTCGCGCACTTGTTTTAAAAGTTGAGTAAATGTTGGATTATCCGCCAATTGAGAGCGTAATACAATTGTATTAGCAAAGAATCCAATCATCCCCTCAGTCTCCAAGCGTGTCCGATTAGCAATTGGAGAACCAACTAGGATATCTGTTTCGCCCGAATATCGACTAAGCAATACTTTAAACGCTGACAGCAAAGCCATATAAAGAGTCACACCTTGACGCTTGCAAAGAACATGTAATTTAGTGACAAGCTCTTTCGGCATAACTAACGTCTCCCGCTGACCTGCACCACTGGCTACACTCGGACGAGTCCGGTCTATTGGTAATTGCAAAACAGGCAAATCTCCAGCCAACTGCTTTTTCCAATAGGCTAGTTGCTGATTCATCAATTTACCATCTAGCCATTTACGCTGCCATGCCGCAAAATCAGCATATTGTAGCTGCATTTCTGGTAAAGGTGACGGTTTTCCTTGGCTAAATGCTTCATATAAAACAGATAACTCATGTGTAAATATCTGTAAGGACCAACCATCCATAATAAGGTGATGCATGGTGTAATAAAAGACATAATTCTCATCATCTTTTTTGAATAATAGGAAACGCACCAACGGACATTTCGTTAAATCAAACGGTCGATTAGCATCTTCATTGGCCATATCAATGATACGCTGATGGCGTTCTGAAGCCACAACGTCACTCATATCAATCACCGGAATGCGAATAGGCTGGAATGGATAACTGACTTGATAAGGTTTTCCGTCTTTTGAGATAAAGCTGGTGCGCAGAATTTCATGTCGACGAATAATCTCATTTACTGCACGCTCCAGAGCATCAATGTTCAAATTCCCTTTGAGTGTATTTGCCACTGGGACATTATAGGTTGCACTTCCAGGCTCAAGCTGTTCAATAAACCAAACTCCCTGCTGTGTATACGAAAGGACAAGATCACTATCGCGTGAAACAGGAACTAATGGAACTGATACAGATTGCTCTCCGGAAGCTATGATTTCGTCAATTTGTTTTCCCATTGCTTGGATCGTTGGATTTTCAAAGAATGTTCGCAAGGATATCTCGATCTGAAACGTATGGTATATTCTTGATAACAACTGAGTAGCTAGCAGAGAATGTCCACCACTATTAAAAAAATCATCAATGATACTAATGCGATCAATTCCTACTATTTCTTTCCAAAATCCAGATAAAATGACCTCTGTTTCTGTAATAGGTTCAATAAACGGTGTATTGCTTTCCTCTCGTTCTATCAAAGGAGCCGGCAATGCTTTTCGATCTACTTTCCCATTTGGAGTAACCGGTACATGATCCAAATAAATAAACGTGGCAGGGATCATATGCACTGGCAATTTCTTCTCTGCATAGCTGCGAAGCTCACTAGCGGGAAGTATCTCTTGATTGTAGGTAGTAAAATAAGCAATCAGTTGCTTGTTGCTATTTTGATCTTCTCGCATGATTACTACGGCATCTCGAATTTCTGGATGCTGCCCCAAAACGGCTTCAATTTCACCTAATTCAATTCGAAATCCGCGAATTTTCACCTGGTCATCCTTGCGTCCGATGTAGCTTAAAGTCCCATCTGGCAAGTACCGAACAATATCCCCAGTCTTATATAAACGATCCGTTTCGTTTGAAGAAAATATATTCTTTATGAAGCGTTCATTTGTGATATCAGGTCGATGTAAATACCCTAGGGCAAGACCAGGCCCTCCCACATACAGCTCACCTGGAACTCCGATCGGGACGACTTGTAAATATTGATCGAGAACATAGACCTGGGTATTAGCAATAGGCTTCCCGATTGGAATTGATAAAGCATCAGCAGGGACTTGCGTAACATGATGGGTCGTAGTAAACGTTGTACATTCTGCCGGACCATAAACATTAATCAGCTTCTTCGGCTTACCTTTTTCTAAGGCTACTCTTACCCATTTCGCATCAGCCGCTTCTCCCCCGAATAAAACCGTCATATTTGTAAACATGTCAGGACTTTCCCCTGCAAATTGATTGAACAGGGCAGTCGTGCATAACATCACGGTTATCCCATAACGATGAATCTCTTTCTGGAAAGCGTACGGAGATAGAACAACGTCTGGCGCAATAAGCACAAGCGTCGCACCATGCAGTAGCGTCCCCCATAGCTCAAAGGTAAATGCATCAAAGGATGTGTTATTAATCTGGGCTAAACGATCGCTAGGCTCCCATTCTATATAGGAATGATTTTTTACGAGACGAACAATCCCCTGATGTGTAATCCTTGTCCCTTTTGGGATACCTGTTGATCCAGAGGTATAGATAACATAGGCCATATTCATAGCCGTAGCGTTGCTATTAGGTGTTGATAAGCTTTCCTGATCAAGATCCTGATCGTCGCTATCTAGTAGCACTAGTGTCAAATCATAGTTTGAAAACTGTTGATAATGAGACTGTTTCGTAATCAGCACAGATAATTGAGAGTCCTTGATAATAAAGGAAATTCTCTCCTCAGGATAGGTAAGATCAATCGGTAGATACGCTGCTCCCGCTTTCAATATCGCTAGAATGCCGATGATCATTTCTGGCGATCGTTCCATGCTAATGCCCACAAGCGTGTCTGGCTGCACACCTAATCGTTGAAGTCGATGAGCCATCTGATTGGATTTCTCATGTAATTCTCGATAGGTAAGCTGAATTTTTCCGTCAATAATTGCGATGTGGTCTGGAGATCGTCTAACCTGCTCTTCAAATAACTCTTGAACAAGCGATTGACTAGGAAATGGAATATTCGTCTCATTCCAAATCGTAAGAAGTAGGTTACGTTCGGAATCATCTAGCAGAGAAACCTGCCCAATCGAAGTTTCCGGGTGAACCATGATATCTCTAAGCATTGTAGTTAGATGCCCTGTTAAGCGTTTGATCGTTTCCTCTCCAAAGCGTTCCGCATCAAAAATGATGGTCCCTACTAAACCTGCTTCTCGCTGGGAAATAGCAAGAGCAAGCTCTGTATCATCACTCCAGAATGGTTCATCTATCTCACCCGTTACAAATAAAATCTGAAAGGCAGACTGTCGATAGACCGAAAATTCCTGCTCAAAAGCGATAGCGTCTACTGTACGCTGGACACGCAGAAGCAATTCATTGAAGCTGGGATTGCCAGAGAAGTCACTGTAGATAGAGAGCGGAGAATCTTTGCTAGGATCATCCTGTCTTATCCATCCGCTTACAATGCCATTCTCACCTGTATAACGATGCAGAAGCAATTGCCAGGCACACAATAGCGTAACAAAAAGAGAGCTACCAGCTATTTCTGCTAGTTTTGTAAGTTGTTTGCTTTCCTCATTTGAAAGAGTAAATTCAATATTTCCCCATTTGTTTGGGGCATGGTGTAAAAGTGAATGCTCCAATGGTAGCTGTAAGGTAGGAACACCCGTCAGTAACCCATTCCAATGCGTGAGGAGTTGATCCATTGCTTGCAGTGAATCCCCCGTTTTACTGGTTATCAAGTGCAAAACAACAAACAAACGATTCACTAGCTGTCCAACACCCTCATCACTGTAGAGAGCTGGGTGATAATCTAATTGGAGAATGAGACCCTTATCTTGTTTTTTAAAATAAAACACCATATCAGCAGGAATAGACTCTACACTTGCTTGATCATGTATGCTATCTAGCAGAACGATGGTTCCAAAGATCGGTCTGCTTTTTTCCTCATTTGACATCCCCAATAAGCTAGCAATTAAATGATGCGGCAGGCTTTGATGTTTCACTGCATTGGCTATCGTAGCTTTTAATGTAGGAAGCACCTGTTTCCAGGTTAGGGAACGATCTAAGGAACTGCGGATCGGCAAGACATTGGAAAAAGCCTGCTTACCACCCTCTTTTTGTTGAAAAACAGGCATTCCGACAATAATATCGGAACGCTGTTGATATGTAGACAATAGATACTTGATCCCCGCAAGCAGAAACATGTATATGCCGTAGTTTGAGTTGTTACTCATTCGCATAATCCTTTCCACTATCGCTGGTGGAATTGGATAACTGACTGAATTCATGTCCTCTACTTTATTGGCAAGGGGGCGTGTTTCAACGGGGAAACCACTAAAATCAGCGACACCCTCCAAGTGCTGAAGCCAGTAGGAGCGTTCTTGCTCAAATTGCCCGCTTGCAAGTAAAATGTTATGCAAAAAATTGGTGCTCATTGGAATCCCCCTTTTTACATGCTATGTTTATTCCAATAGTTGTCCTACCTTTAAATCCTCTGCTTTTTTCACAAAATAATGCCCTATCGAAATATCAAAAACAGCCATCCCCATAGGATTAAACATAATAGTCTGATCTTCACGATAACTAGATATGGCATTATGACAAACCACATCAATAATCGATTTTGTGTCTTCTTTCTGCAAACCACATTGCAAATGCATAGACTCTATATCCGTTTTTTCCCGACATACCTCTTCCCAGTTGTCTACAATAATTGAGCCTTTTACATGCGGGAAAATCTCTGTAGTAAAGTCTCGTAACGAAACATTGAGTAGAAGTGAGCCTGCTTTTGGTGCTGCATCAATGTATGGTGCTTTAGAGACTGTGCATGTCATGAAGATATCCGAATGTTGATAGGCTTCTTTCCAGTCCTTTGCAATGATAACCTTCTCTTTCACAGATGGGTCAATCGATGTGATGTCAATTGGCTTGAGATCATATAAGTAAATATTTTTAATTCGATCTCCCAGTAATGAAGTGACCATCTTAAAGTGATATTGACCGATCGGACCCCAGCCGATAATGCCAACCGTGATATCTTTTTGCTTGCGAACGTCATCATAATGTTTCATAATCATTCCACTGACAGAAGCAGTACGAATAACGCTAAGTAATGCTGTGTTAACAATGGCTTCTGGAACCCCATTCGTTGCGTTATTTAGAATAGTGACACTGTGCGCTCGTGGAATACCTTGATGAATATTATTTGGAAAGCTAGCAATCCATTTAATCCCTGCTTGATTAATCGTACCGCCTACATAAGCAGGCATAGCAATAATTCGATTTTGCTCTTGTCCATAGCGTAAATAAGGTTTTATTGGTTGGGAAAAGTCATCCTGCTGTAAGCATTTCACTGCCTGTTCAATAACAGAAGTCGTTTCAGCCCAGTTAATTCCGATGGTCAGCAAGTCCTTTTCATGTAGATATCTCATTCGGTAATCTCCTCTCCCTTTTTACATCTTGCTTGTTTCTAAACCGTTCAAGATCTCCCTCGTTGATTCTTGCAAGATAGCGCAGCCTTTTTGTAATTCATCCCATTCAATGGTTAATGGAGGCAGAAGCTTAACCACGGTATCATTGCGGCCTACACACTCGATGATTAAACCGCGCTCGTAGCAGCGTTTTGCTATCTTTTTCGCAGCGTTTACATCTGAACCACTAGCTTTAGCCACATCCACACCCCAAATTAATCCCATTCCACGAACTTCAATCTGGTCGTGCAGGCTAGCAATCTGCTCATGTAAGAATTGCTTTACATACCCTTCTTTACGTAGAACCTCTGCTTCTAATTGTTCTTGCTCTCTGTAATGTAAGGCGGCCTCGGCAGCAACAAAGGCTAGTTGATTACCGCGGAATGTTCCATTATGTTCCGCAGGTTGCCAGATATCTAATTCTGGTTTAAACAGCAGGAGAGACATTGGTAGACCATAACCGCTGATAGATTTGGAAAGTACGACAATATCCGGAACAATGGCCGCTCTTTCAAATGAGAAGAAGGAACCTGCTCGACCGCATCCAATCTGAACCTCGTCGCAAATCATCAGCACATCATGCTTGTCACACAATTGGCGTAATCGTTGAAGCCACTGGATAGGGGCAACGTTAATGCCCCCTTCTGCCTGAATCGTCTCGCAAATGACTGCGGCTGGTTTAGCAATGCCCGAATGGCTATCGCTAAGCATTTTATCCATATATTCAATCGTATCGAACGTAAAATCAGTAGGGAACGGCATAAATGTGACTTGAGGCAAATCAACACCTGCCGCCTGCCGATTGTAGCTATTGGCGGTAACAGACAAAGCACCTAAAGACATACCATGAAAGCCACCTGTAAAAGCAAAAATACCTGAGCGTTGCTTCGTCTTGCGGGCGATCTTTAGTCCCGCTTCTACCGCATTTGCTCCCGTTGGACCACAAAACATTACTTTATATTCCAAATTTCTGGGACGAAGAATCAACTCATCAAAGGTCTGCAAAAAACTTTCCTTGGCAGAGGTATGCATATCTAGACCATGAGCAAGCCCATCCCCTTCTAAATAATCGATAAGCTTTTTTTTAATAAAATCATTATTATGCCCGTAGTTGAGAGCCCCGGCTCCTGCAAAGAAATCAATGAACTTTGCTCCTGATCTGGTATACATCGTTGAGTTTTTTCCTTTTATAAATACATCTGGAAAGGATCTGCAATAAGAACGGACATTAGACTCTAGTTGTTCGAATATGGAAGTTGGTTGCGTAAGCATAGAGATTCTCCTCTAGTTTGTTTTATAAGTTAGAAATTAAATTCAAACTCTCCCATGATGCTTGATACCTGTGATTCTTTCCATTCCTGCATCTGATTTTGGGACAAAAGCTGTACGTCAGGAATGCGCAAACCACTCTTGCTGATTTCATACAAGATATTCAAATAATAGTCGGCTAGCTTACTTATCGTTTCTATTTTGAAAAGATTCACATCAAATTCGAATCTAAAATCCAGTTGTTCTGTGTCAGCTCCGCCTACCAAGCTTAGATCATACAAACTTACACCATCGTTTCTAGCAGGCATTGATTCATGCCATTGGAACATCGTAGAAAAGATCGGACTTCGTTGACTACGATTGGCATTAACCTGGGCGACAAGAGCATCAAATGGGTAACGACTGTGTGTAGTAGCGGCGATTCTCGTTTTTTCTACCTTGGCAAATAACGCTTGGATTGTATCTGTTTCTTCTATCTTCACACGCATACAGAAGATGTTCGTTAGTGCTCCCACCATTTCATTGCTATCTGAATGGCCTTGGTGACGAGCTGTCATCCCTATGATGATGTCCGTATCAAGAGTAAGCTTGTGTAACAGAAGATAATAGGCTGACAATAGATAGGTTTCCAAAGGAATATCTATTCGTTTGATTGCTTCTTGAATGGATGTATAGACCTCTTTATCCGTTACCTGAAAAGGAAAAAAGCTTCCTTGATAGCTTGGAGTCTTAGGACGTTGAAAATCTGTTGCTAGGTTTAATTGAGGAAGTGGATTCCGTAATTCCTGTTGCCAGTATGCCTGGTCTAATTGAAATCCTTCACTCTTTTCCCAGCTAAGCTGATCGTGTATCCAGGAGATATAGCTACCCTCTGGTGAAAGCACTATTTGTTTAGTTTCTTTTAGAGCGTGATAGACCTGAAGAATCTCACTCGCAATATACTCAGAACTTGATTGGTCTGCAATCAGTGAATGGATAATGAGAGCAAAGAGCGTTTTCTTTTCTGGTAAACGATATAAAATGGGACGCCATGTTGACTTTGAAAGCTCGCAAGCTCGAATTCTAGCTTCTTTCAGCTTTCTTCTAGCTAATTGATGTGCATCTGACTCATAGGAGAGGTCCTCATATTCTGTCTCTACACTCAAAGCTGGCAAAATAACTTGTTTGGGTAGTCCATTCTCTTCACGGAAAATTGTCCGCAGAGCCTCGTGCTGTTGAGTAACTACGTCAATCGCCTTTTGAAACAACTCAATGTCAATAGATGAAGAAAGCTCTTGTTCAATCAATAGGGTAAGTTCAGTCATCAAAGGATTGTAGGATTGAAGGAAGTAGATATGACGTTGCATACCCGTTAGCTCAATTCCTTCCTCTGACTTCGGCACCAAATTCGATGCTTCTGTAGCTTGCTCAGAGCTGGTGCTTTCTTTCGTACCCTCTTCTTGAGAAGAAAGATGTGCCGCAAGTGAAAAAATCGTTAAGTTTTGGAATATTTCACTTATCCCAATATTCTTATTCAGATACTTTTGAACCGAATTGACAATCTTGACGGCAATAATAGAATCTCCGCCGAGACTAAAGAAGTCATCATAGATATTTATTTCATCGAGTCCTAATTCCAAGCAAAAAACCTGCGCTAATAATCGCTCATTGGCAGAATAACTCTCACCAGCATTACGCCCTAGCAACGTAATGTCTGGTAATCCTTGGGATGGTACTGCTCCTTGTCTTCTATCTTTTAATCTCCCCATTTTTGCCAATTTGGTTTTAATTGGGTTTGCGAGATTAAATGATAGAGCATCCAAATGTTCAGAGGTGTTATCATAATTGATTTCTGCTATGGTTACTCTTTTCAATTGCTTATGCAAAACCTGCTGAAATGCTTGGATGGCATGATGAGTTGACAAGGACTTAAAGAATCCTACATCATGATTAGCTCCGTATTCTACAGCCATCCCTACTTCTTTCCATGCCGCCCAATTGATAGTCAATGTCTTCCCAGAATGGCGATTACGATAGGAAGTAAATGCATCTAGGTAAGCATTGGCAGCCGCATAGTCCCCTTGTCCAACTCCACCGTACAGTGAGTTAATGGAGGAAAACAGTACCATAAAATCAAGCTGATCACCTTTCGTCAGATGGTCTAATAACCATGTACCCTTTACTTTTGGAGATAACACCGCTTGGCTACTAGCTTCCTCTTTACGCAGGATAAATCCCTCGCCAGCTACACCCGCACTATGGATGATGCCATTGATCGTCGTAAATTGTGACCGAACTTGAGCAAGTACAGCTTGTAATTCATCCTGATCGCTAATATCGGCGCTTAGAACCGTGACATGACTTCCCAACGCTTCAATCTGGCGGATAGCTGTGATTTGTCGATATAATTTTGGCTGGGACTTCTCTTCTACTTGATCCCAAAGCTCTCTACTTGGCAACGAAGAGCGATTAATCAATACAAGATTGACAGAAGCCTGCGAAGCAAGATAATTAGCCATTTCGAGCCCAATTGCACCAAGACCACCTGTAAGTAAATAAACTCCATTTTCGCGAATTTCGATAGAATCATCTGCAATATCATCTAAATTCCACTCGCAGAATTCCTCTACAAATCGTTGATCCTTACGGTGCATCACAAGATAATCCTTGTCTTTACTCCCTAGTTCAGCAAGGATGGTTTCTGCAGTAGTCCATTTGTCAATATCGATTGCTCTGCACAATAGATGCGGGTACTCCTGCGTTACCACTTTTCCCAATCCGAACAAGGTAGCGTGATGCGGCTGAATGTATTCCTGCTGTTCATTCAACTCGTATACATATGGAGCTACAAGCAAAATCTCTATCTCATCATGAATGTTATGCTCTAAAAGAGCTTTCGTCAGGCGAACGAGACTCTCATAGCCTCTTTTCTGCGTTTCTTCCAAGTCCACAAGATCGTTGACATCCTGCTTTTTCACAATAGATAGCAAGTGCACGATTTGAGTAATGCCTCTTTCTTTTAGTAATCCGATTAAAGTCATATAGTCGGATTGAAGGCCGTTTATTTTATAAGTGCGCTGGTCAAGCTCTTCAAACTTGGCTCCCCATTCAACCTGAATCCACGGCCTGCCCATGGAATCAAATGCTTGAATCATTTGTTCACCAATGCTTGTCTCATCTTTAAAGATAAGTACAGTCCCCATATCTTTGGAGCGCTCATCTTTAAGATTTATTTCCTTCTCAATCCAATGCAAGCCATAATAAAAGCTAGCATTTTTTGCTTTGTTTACTCCCAAATCCATTTGGTGTACACGTTTTATCGCATAATCTTCAATTTCTGCAAATACGACGCCCTCTTCATTTACTAGTGTCACATCAAAATTAATAATTTCCTTACTTTCAGACTGATCAGGCTTTAGTCTGAGATGACTGTAAAATCTGCTGGGCATTGTGTTGTACACTTTACAAATACGGTAGGTAAACGGCAGATAAAAATCCTGACTAACTGTGTTAATCGCTAAGTTAACAGCATTATCCATCAGAGAAGGATGGAAATGATACAAATCTATATCTGCTGCAAAGCGTTCTGGCAGACTAAAGTGTGCGAGCACTTCACCATCACCAACATATACCTGCTGCACATTATTCCAGCGAGGTCCTGTAATGATAGCCCCTGAACCAGAGAAATCCTCTTCGTATTGAATAAATTCTTTGCGCTCGATGCTGCATCTATTTTTTATTTCTTCAAGTTGTAACAACGGAGCATGATCATCTAAGCCAACTATTACTTTCCCTTGAGCGTGCCGCACCCACTCTCCGTTGTAACGACTGGCAATGATAAAGTCATAAGCTTGTCCATTTTCTTTTAAAATGGTCTGGACCTTATGAGACTCTCCTTTTTCGCAAATGAATGGCGCAAGGAAAACAATATCTTCTACTTTCACTTGTCTAGTTGGTATTTGTTGATAGCAGGCTTCAAGCAGCATTTCGAGATACGTAGTTCCCGGCACAACAAATTTATCATTGACGATATGTTCATGCAGCACCCAGTGTTTATCTACATGAAAATCAGTTGCATAAATAATAGTATCAATGGATTCTGCTTCTAATCGATCTAGCAGAGGCAAATCAAGCTCTTTTTCTGATCTTTTTATAAGCGGGTAAGAATTTACGGCTTCCGGCTCCACCCAGCACCGCTTACGATTAAATGGATATACGGGAAGACTTATCCTATGAGCATGTTCTTTCTGCACCAGTCTTTCCCAATCCACCTCTGCTCCACGGACGTATAATTGGCTCAACTGATGAAGAAGCACTTCGGAAGACTCTGCCATAACAAGCTGACTAATTAAAGCATTTGCCTGTTCGCTCAATTGTCTGATATCTGCTTCCGTAATCTCTTTTTCACTTCGGTTTGGTTTCTGATCATGTATGATCTTAAATGAATTCGAATAGCAACCAATCCGCTCCTCCGTTGCAAATAATTCCTTTTTACATAAGGAAAGCTTTTCTATTAAATCAGTACGATCACGCACTACCAACGCCAATCGCGATTCATAATGTCCTCTGCCTGTGTTAGACGTATAGGCAAGATCAGTTATACTTACCTTTTCATTTTTCTCCATATACTGAATGTAAGCATCCACTAGCTGACGCAGTCCATCCTCAGTTTTTGCGGAGAGGGACAAAATGTGTGGCTTAGATGCTTGATCTGATAATTGAGGACGCAGCTTAGGTGCAGGCGCTTCCTCCAAGACGATATGGCAGTTCGTACCACTCAAGCCAAATGAACTGATTCCACAACGACGCGGATGCCCATTCGATTCCCATTCCCTTAGACAGTCGTTAACATAGACCGGTGAACTGTCGAACAGGATTTTTTGGTTGGGATATTGGAAATTAACTGTAGGAGGAAGTTCCTTATGTTTTAGCGATAAAATGCTTTTGAGTAAACCAGCAATTCCTGCTGCATGGTCGAGATGCCCAAAGTTCGTTTTTATCGAACCGATACCGCAAAATTGCTGCTGATTTGTATACTTTGCAAAAGCTCGCTGAATCCCATTAATTTCAATAGGGTCACCTAGTGAGGTCCCGGTCCCATGTGCCTCAATATATTGAATAGTCGCCGGTTCTATATCTGCATGTTTCCAAGCCCTGACAATCACGTCTTCCTGCGCTAGTGAATTAGGCGCCGTTATTCCAATTGAATGACCATCCTGGTTGAAAGCACTGCCTTTGACTACGGCGTAAATATGGTCTTTATCTTGTATAGCCTGATCAAGGGCTTTTAGCATTACAACGCCAACACCCTCGCCAAAGCCAGTTCCATCTGATCGATTGTCAAAGGTTTTCGCTCGTCCATTTTGTGAAGAAATGCCGATTCCTGAATTAAAGTCTCCTTCTAAGGGAAGCATGATAATTTTGACTCCCCCTGCAAGAGCCATATCACATTCACCATTAATGATCGCCTGACACGCCAGATGAACAGCAACCAAAGAAGAAGAACAAGCTGTGTCCACTACCATACTTGGCCCGTGCAAATCGAGCGTGTAGGCAATTCTGCTCGCAATGATAGACTTTATGTTACCGGGAATGGCTGCCCCAGACAGAGCTGGAGCAACATTTTTAATATATTGCTTATAGTCCTCCCCTGAGTCTGCATCTGCGCTATAACCAACAAAAACACCTGTTCTGGTTCCCATAATTTTTTGACCGCCATAACCAGCATCTTCAATTGCTGAGAATGCTTCTTCTAAAAATAGACGTTGATTAGGGTCCATTAAACTAGCTTCTTTAGGTGAAATCGAGAATAACTGATAATCGAACTGATCAATTTCTTCTAAATAGGCAGCATGTAAATACCGCTTTTGGATATGTGGCTGAACATGGTTAATAAATCGATCAATATCCTTTTGTCGTGACTCTGGGATCGTACGAATACAATCGTTTCCATTACGTAATGTCTCCCAAAACTCCTTCAAATTTTGCGTTTCACCGAAGCGTCCAGAGATTCCGATTATAGCGATGTCATTTTTTTTCACACTTTTCATCTGAACAACCGTACGCTCGTCTTTTTGTGTTAAATTCACCCCGGTTAAATCCAGTAATTTTTTCTTCACTTATCTCCCCTCTTTTCCAGCTCAATTAGATAGTTGCATGATGCTCATTTTCTAGCATGAGAGAAAGCAGCTTGAGATACCCATAAATGAGTTCTTCGACTTTTCCATGGTTTAATTTGTTTTGATCATATCGACACTCAAAAGCAATCATTTTTGGCTCGATTTGCAATTCAAATATGAGATCAAACAAGCGATTAAATTCATTTGACTGAGAAGAATATTCGGTAAATAACGGCCATATTTGTTCATTCGTTTTACTTGTATAGCTCTTTTCCAATGACTGAATAGAATATAGAGAAAGGGGATTTGGCTGTATTCGCGTTTCTCTTACATGTCTAAATAAGTCTCCAAAATCTTCAATGCTGTTCATATTTACGTGAATAGCTATGGTTCTATTATCCGTTGTCTGTAACTGAAGAGTGACATCAGTCAGTTCGCCGACTTCAGCATACAAATACAGATTCATTGCAAGTAAAATATCAGCTATCTCGACACTGTACCGATCTGCTACCATATGTAGGCCAGCAACCATTTCTTCCTGAAAAGCAAAAGTGAATAGCGTACTGTTATGACCCTCATTTACATGAAAATATTCTGAAGGGAGCTGGATGGCTGGAATTTGAATCAATGGTAGATTCTCTACTGTCCTTGATTCAATATAGCTGGCTAGCTTCGCGATGGTAGAGTAGGAAAAAACATCTCCAATATCTATTTTCCCCGCATATTTTTTATCTACTTGGGCATGCATCTGAACTAGCAGAACGGAATTTCCGCCTAAATCGAAAAAGCTTTCATGTAAACCAATGACATCCCGGTTCAATACATTTTTCCAGATCTCCACCAGCTCTCGCTCAACCTCCGTATTAGGAGACTGAATGAGCACTTCACTTGATCGTACACCTTCGCTCGGTTTAGGTAATTGCTTTCGATCGATCTTCCCGTTAGCTGTAAGCGGAAGCTCCTTTAAAAAAACAAAGTGTGCTGGAACCATATATTCTGGTAATTCCTGACTAAGTACCTGACGGAGTTCATGCGGATTTACATCATGCTGCCCTACGTAATAAGCGCAGAGATTCTGCGAAGCGCCAACCTCCTCCACGATCACCACTGCTTCGTGAACCGCTGGGTGTTTTACCAAGCAATTCTCAATCTCGCCAAGCTCAACTCGGAAGCCCCTGATCTTGATTTGATGGTCGATCCTACCTTTAAACTCAATCGTTCCGTCTGAAAGCCATCTCGCTAAATCACCAGTGCGATACATCATTCGATTTGTTTGGAATGGATTTATCACAAACTTTTCGGAAGTCTGTTCCTCTCGATTCAGATAACCTTTAGATAAGCCGTCACCTGCTAAACACAATTCGCCTGTCATACCGATTGGCTGTA
This sequence comes from Brevibacillus sp. SKDU10, assembly GCF_001645205.1. Taxonomy (NCBI): domain Bacteria; kingdom Bacillati; phylum Bacillota; class Bacilli; order Caryophanales; family Paenibacillaceae; genus Brevibacillus; species Brevibacillus sp. SKDU10. Next base: position 49,480 of record NZ_LSSO01000167.1, read on the forward strand.
AGCTATTGTGCTTATTGAGAATGTAAGCTTGTGTATTGGCTATTGGTTTTCCAATTGTAATAGCAGTTGTATTCGTCACATCCTGTATTAACGACCAGATCGTTGTTTCTGTAGGACCGTACATATTAAATATCTGAGCTTGTGTTCGTTCTTTAAGCTGAGCTAATAGGGAAGGGAGAAGAGCTTCTCCTCCTATCAGAATTTGTTCTAATTGGCTAAAACAATCTGCCTCACTGTATAAAAGCAATTGCAGTCGAGAAGGAGTGAGTTGCAAGAAATTGATATGTTGGACCTTGATCAGCTCATTTAATAATTTTGGGTCACGCTGCTGTGCTTCTGTTGCAACAACTACACGCATTCCTTGAGTGAGTGGCACTAACGTCTCTAATACAAAAATATCAAAGGAAATGGTAGTAAGAGCCAGGATTGATTTTCCTTCAGTAAAGGCAAGTTTCTCAGTGATTCCTTGGATAAAATTATGAACTGCCCTATGAGGAATCATGACTCCTTTTGGCTGCCCAGTTGAACCAGAAGTGTAAATCACATACGCTAAATCCTCTGACACAGCAGTATCTGCTTTCCACAAGGGCTCTTCTTCATACGCTAACGTCTCGTCAAGATAAATGTATTCCTTCCCCATTTGGTTATCTGAGACTAAATGCCGTTGGGTAAGAATCAATGCAGCGCCACTATCTGTAAGCATGTATTTCACACGCTCCTCAGGATATGTCGGATCAATTGGTAAATATGCTCCTCCGGCCTTAAGAATCGCAAGTAAGCCGATTACCATATCCAATGAACGTTCGGTCATTAACCCAACAATCGTATTGGGACCTACTCCTTTATCAATCAAACTGCAAGCGACTCTCTTGGCTTTTTCATCCAATTCACAATATGTTAGCTGAGCTCCTTCGCATACGACCGCTATCTGATCCGGTGTTTTTTTAGCTTGTAACGCAATTAATTCATGAATAGTCTTACTACGATCATATGGAAGCATGGTGTCGTTGAATCGCTCAAGCAGCTCATTCTCTTCTGTTAGAGTCGTAATCTTGAGCTGGCTAAGCTCGATTTCTGGATTCGCTATGACTTGCTCTATCAATTCTTCGATATGACCAAAGATTCTTTTGATAAAGTCGTAGCTATGTAAATTCGCGTTGTAGCCCATACGAATGATCAAGGACTCTCCCGTGATGACCATTATGCTAAAGTCATAGTTGGTTTGTTCCAATAACTCAATATGAGTGATTGCTTGAGCAAGTCCCCTCGTGCCTGAATCATTGCTTGATTCACTCATATCAATTGGTGACTTTTGAAAAATAGAAACATGATCAATGATGCCTTGACTCATCTTTGTGCCTACTGGCATCTCATAAAGCGGGAAAAAATCATACATCTTTGCTCTAGTTGAGCTTTCCTGAGCCATTTGTACAAGCTGTGCAAACGTTTCTACCCGGTCCGTTCTAATACGTACGGGAACTGTATTAATAAATAATCCGACCATCTGGTTAATGCCTGCTACTTCAGCATTTCGGCCAGACACAACAGATCCAAACACTACATCGTCTACATTGTTATATCGTTGGAGCACCAGTCCCCATATTGCTTCCCATACCGTGCTTAATGTAGCATTATTTTGCCGTGCAATCTTATTAAGCTGTTGTGTTTTTTCCCTATCGATCTCAAATTCCGCTTCTTTTGCCTCATACCCAGTAGCATTCGTTTTATTGATCAAACTTGGCATTACGGCCAACTGATCATAGCCTTCCAGATAACCTCCCCAGTATTCCTTGGCCTGCTCATTATCCTGCTTTTCTAGCCATTGAATAAATTGCTGATAGGAATGGACCGGTTCCAGCTTTAGCGTTTTATGGAACGCAAAGGAATCGTAAATTTGTAGAAATTCATGGAACATAATACCAAGTGACCAGCCATCCATAATTAAATGATGGTAGCTCCAAACCACTCTATAGCACTCTTTTGATGTCTGGAATATAGCAATTCGAATAAGGACTTCTTTAGATAAATGAAATCCTTGTGTTTTGTCTTTTTTCAAATAATCTTGTACATATTCCTCCTGATCACGCACGCTGGAAATATCCTCAAAATGAATGCTAGTCAATTCCCGTTTTTTAAGCACTAGTTGCATTGGCTTTTTTACTTTTTCATATACAAAGGCTGTTCGTAAAATATCATGTCGTTCAATTAATACATTGACGCTTTTTAAAAACAGATCAATATCTACATGACCTTCAATCGAAAAAGTCAAGCTCTGAAAGTAGGCACCTGAATCTTTATGTACAATGGAATGAAATAAGATGCCTTCTTGTAAGGGAGTCAGCGGATAAATTTTGGTTACTTCTGGTTTTTTTTCCAAGTGAAAAGCTCCTTTTCCTTCCCATAGTAAAGGTGACGGTACAATCAATTTTCAAATCGGTAATTCTGAAACTCAGGAAGCAAATAGCCCGTCCCTGTTTCGTCTAAAATTTCATCAAAGCGTTTTTTCTGTTCTTCAGTTGAAGTTTTTTTGGTTAAAAATACTGATGTCAGCATATCAAGGGCTTCACGCATTTGTTTTACGGTCGGTTCTGCACCTGTCTCTTCCAGCTCATTTTGTAGCTTTTGAATCCGTCGATATGGTTCAATCACACCTTTTTGATATTCTTCAGCATCCATATTTCGATTTGGTGTTGCAACAGCAACAGCTAGGCATTTTGTAATTACACTAGGAATAAATGCTTGATAATCCGTCGGGAATCCCATCATTTCTTTCACGCCAACAACATCCTGTGCTGCATCATATGAATAGGCAAGTACATCAGGATATTCCTTTTTCATTAAATTGCGCAAGACCTTATTCGGTCCAAACTCGATTACTTTTCGAATGCCCTTTTGGTATAAAAACTGCATAGTGGCAAGCCATTGAACCGGGGCCGTCACTTGTGTAGTCAAATGTTCTACAATTTGATCACTGCTTGTGTATGGCTGTCCATCGACATTCGCAATGACAGAGTAACGCATAGGCTGATAGCTATTTTGTTGAAGCTCCGCCTGTAAAGAGGAAGCAACTGATTGCATCAGTGGACTATGAAACGGGGCACTAACACGCAAGAATATGACTGTAGCTCCCATCTGTTCCAGTTTTTTTGCTACCTTTTCAATCGCTTGGCGATGACCGGAAATAACTACTTGACGTGAAGAATTAATGTTAGAAAGATGCGCAAAGTTCGCCTCATCTGAATATTCACAACAAACCTTTTCAATGTCAGCCTTGTCTATTCCCGTAACAGATGCCATCGCTCCAGTTCCTTGAGCCGTTATTTCCTGCATAAGTAGACCGCGCTTGTGAACGAAACGAACTGCCTGTGAAAAATTCATTGCACCAGCGCAAACAAGTGCGGAGTATTCACCTAAGCTGTGTCCAGCGACAAAATGAGGCTTGACACCTATTTCCTGCATATAAACACGCCAAAGAGCAATACTTGTAGCTAAAATAGCTGGTTGAGCATTGGCCGTTTTGGTCAGCTCCTCAAGATCGCCTTCGATGCATAGTTTACGTAAATCAAATCCTACGATCTGCTCGGCCTCTTCAAAGGTCCTTCTAGCAATGGCGTAATGATCGCATAACTCTTTTCCCATATTGACATATTGTGAGCCTTGTCCAGAAAACACAAATGCTAAATCTCTCATGTATCCATCACTCCCCCATTACGTATTTTGGTTTACTAGTCATAAATAACGCCCCAAAAATAGATGCTTGATGATAGATAATCGTGATAGGACGTTTTATCTCGTTATGATTGGTGTAGGCAGAATTTTTCTACCCAATCTTTGTTATAAATTGTATCCACATAAGATAAACCGCTATCAGGACAAATAAAGACTACATTCGGCGGTGTTTGAAATGTCTTGTCTGCAAAATAATGCTTGATAGCATAATAGGAGCTGCCCGATGAGCCACCTACAAATAAAGCGTGCTTTTCTAGCAGTTCGTGACACCCTTGGATTGCTCGATACTCAGGTACATGAATTACCTCGTCGATCCTAGCCTCCTTCAGTATTTCTGGGACCATGCTAGATCCAATCCCTGGAATAAAGCGTTTTTTCGGACTATTTCCAAATATCACCGAACCCTCTGTATCTACTGCAATAACCTTAACAGATGGAAACTTTTCTTTTAATCTGCGGGACACACCAGCAATGGTTCCACACGAGCTAACACCGATAAACACATAATCCAGTTGTTCAAAGGCGTCGGCAATTTCTCTGCCTAATCCATGATAATGAGCCAGGAAGCTATCCCGGTTTGCATACTGATTTGTCCAAAATGAATCTTTGATTGTACGTAGAAGTTCATTTACTTTTCTTATTCGATTTAATAAATAACCACCAGTCTCGTCTCGCTCGGTTACTTTTATCACCTTGGTAGCGGTGACACGTAAAATCTTTTCATATATCTCATTAATATTATTATCAATAATAGGTATAAAGGGAATTTCGAGCTTTTTGCATAAATAGGCTAATGCAATGCCAAAATTTCCGGAAGTAGATTCAATTACAGTAGTAGTAGAGGTTATTTCGCCTCTCTCAATTGCAGATTTTAATATGTAATAAGCCGGCCGAACTTTCACACTTCCACTATAATTCTGAAATTCCAGCTTGGTATAAAGGTTCATCGTATCGTTTTTCAAATGTAAAAGAGGTGTATCACCAATAAATGACTGTAGCTCGTCTAGTTTTGATAGCATAAATTACCTCTCCCTTTGGTATTCGTATTGCCCCAATGCAACACTTCGCTTGCATTCCTTTTCATAAAAGTGCATGCTGATTAAGCTATCACCTTCAATCAAACAAAATAAAGTGCTCTAACTACTTTCTGTTAGAAGCGAATAATTAATAAGTGAATTGTGAGTAAATTCAAAACAAATTGCAAATAGCATTCACATTCCTGCTATGAAATAAAATGACTTTTTAAGATAATCTTTACTATAAAAGCATATTATTGAAAAAAATTTTCCATATTTTTAATATACCTAAACTTTCAAGCGATGTCTATATGACGAAAAGCTAAAATTTACTATATTCACTTTTTTTCAAAAAGGTAATTCTTTTATTATTATGAAAAAATAGGCCATTATTGAATTTTAAGAATATATTACAAATAAATAC
>NZ_LSSO01000168.1:0-61714 GCF_001645205.1 Brevibacillus sp. SKDU10
AAAAAGTTCCTCACTACTAGTGAGGAACTTTTTTTCAGTCTGTGTAAAGCATACGGTTTTCAAGTCAATTACCCAAGAAGCCAATTATGCTTCATGCAAAATAGGTGTTGGTTTCGTTTGAGTATTAGACATATGCTGTTTCAGACGTTCGTTGTACCCATTTACCCAGAGTGCATCAATCATTTCAAATTGTTCTTTTGTAAGTGGAGCTACTTCAGAAGCTAGTGCAAATTCTTTCAACGTTGCATCGCTAGTAATGTTAGGAAGAACGCTTACTACACTTGGTCTAAATAAAGAGAACTGGATTGCTAATTGCCCAATGGTTCTATCTTTGCCATCAAATAGGCCTTTTTGTTTCATTTCCTGTACAACCTCAACGCCAGCTTGCATCCAAGCTGTAGGGCGATGACTACGATGATCGCTCTTATCAAAGTGTTTATCAGGGTCATAGCTGCCATCCAATAAACCGGAAGCGTGAGGTACGCGAACGATCAGCGCGCGCTTTTCTTGTTCAGCAATTGGGAATAAATTGCGTGCAGGGTCTTGCTCAACAATGTTATTGATAATTTGAATGGCAGCATAGCCTGGACGCTTCAAGGCAGCGATGGATTCATCCTCCCAGCCGATATCAGGTCCCATTGCTGCTCCGTAATGACGGATTTTTCCTTCTTCTTTCAAACGCTCCAATGTTTCATGAATCTCGTCACTTAGTACGGATTCCATACGTGGATTGTGTAGTTGATAGAAGTCAATATAATCAGTACCTAGTCGTTTTAAGCTTTGCTCACAAGCATAGCGAATATTTTCTTTGGACCAGTTTTGCGGCAATTCAGAATGCCCTTTTCGTTCACCAGGAATATTATAAATGTCGTAGCCAAATTTCGTAGCAATGACAACCTTGTCGCGAATATCGCCAAGTGCATCTTTTAGGATGGTTTCTCCTAAACCATTTCCATATACGTCGCCTGTATCAAAAAAAGTTACCCCATATTCATCATAAGAAGAGCGAAGCAAGCGTTTTCCCATTTCTACATCAGAAACGCCCCACCATTTAGTTGCTACAGACCATACGCCGAAGCCTACTTCAGAGACAGAAAGATCTGTGCCGGGAAGAGTTCTGTATTTCATAGATAATCTCTCCTTCTTAATAATAAGAATAATAATCAACTATGCCTTATCTTACCATGATTGTTTTACGCTTTGAAAGTTCTTATATACTTACATGTGACTGAATGGTGTCAAGTACTGTCAATCTGACAAAAAGCAGGAAGCAACAAAACAACCTATCCAAAGCCAGTGATGTAGGGCAGGGATAGGTTGTAAGGCATGCTTTATTGATTCATATAGGGCTGGCCTGGCTTTTGCTGAGGTTCTTTTCCAGGTCGCTTCATATTATTAGCTCCGGGCATCTGTGTTCTGGTGCCTGGCTGTTGTCCATTCTGATATGGCTGTTCCCTTCTTATAACATCACTTGGGAATTGAGGAATAATACGTCCCGTGATATCAGCCAGTTCTTCCAAAATGCCTGCTACAGGTCGGCCATTCGTCATATCAGCTTGTACTTCTACTAACCGTTGACGCAAATCCGCATCAGCAGTTACTAAGGCAGTAGCACCTTGCGGATCTTCCTTGAGGGCCTCGGCTACAGAATATTTAATAACCCCTACTTCGGGCCGATCTAGCTTATCGTCTACATCGATAGCTACAATGGCATATTTGCCTAATACAACGGCTGTAGAATTTTTAACGTTTTTTACATTGTTTGCCAGTTTAACCAAACGGTCGGCTGTAGCTTGCGGAGATTGATCATAGCGAGGGGTAGGCTGTGTTTGTTCTACCCGCTGTGTTTTTGATTTAGCTGGATGACTGCCTTGCTGGGAACCTGCTACATTTTGAACGCCTTCAGGGGTTCCTGCTCCTTGCGTCTGCGGTTTTTGATTATTGGTTTGGCAAGCCGCAAGTACTAAGCAACAAGCTAGAGTATAGATAAGTCGTCTCATGTTTTGTCCAATCCTTTCCACGGGAGCTTACTTTCGAGTATTATGCCACTAGTGTTTGCTCCCCATTGCTTTTTATACGAACGGACAAGGAGTTCGTCTATCTTTTATTCTTGCTACATAGAAATGGACTATCAGATAACTTTTACACGCTCTTCCTGTAGGTCAGGTTACCCTAAAAAAAGCGAAGAAAGAAAGGAAATCCAGCAAACAAGATGACAAATTGTGCATAAAATATGGAAGATGGGTAAGGGGAGGCGAATCATGATTTGAAAAAAATCTATGTAATTGATACCAACGTACTCCTGCAAGATCCAATGGCGATCTACTCCTTTCACAACAACGATATCGTCATTCCGGCAGTCGTATTAGAAGAAGTGGATTCAAAAAAACGGTATATGGATGAAATTGGTCGTAACTCTCGGCATGTATCCCGGCTCTTAGACCGATTGCGACTCAGTGGTCATTTGCATCAGGGTATACAATTGGATACGGGGGCTACTCTACGGGTGGAATTAAATCATTCTACGATGGGGAACATGCAGAAACAATTCCATGAGATGACTAATGACAATCGAATCCTAGCAGTCGCACTTAATCTACAAGAGGAAGAAAGGACCACTGGCCAAGGACGTCCTGTCATTTTGGTTAGCAAGGATGCTTTAATGAGAGTCAAAGCAGATGCATTAGGGTTAACCGCAGAGGACTTTTTATCGGATCGAGTGGTTCGGGAGTATTCAAGCATTTATCTTGGCTATCTAAACCGAACGGTCCCCTCAGATGTAATTAAGTTGTTTTACAACACGCGCCGTCTTAGTCTGAAGACAGTCTTCCCTTATGAAGACTTCTATCCCCATCAATTCCTGATTTTAAAGGACGAATGTAATCCATCTATTTCTGCTATTGGTAAAATTGATGGAGAAGCGAGATATTATGAGCCTCTTGTCTCCAATGATGATTCCATTTGGGGTGTGAAGGCTCGCAATGCCCAACAAAAAATGGCTATTGAATTATTATTGCGAGATGATGTCCCTTTAGTAACGATGACAGGGAAAGCAGGAACGGGAAAAACCCTGATTGCACTTGCCGCGGGTTTGTTGCAAATTGAGGATTTACAAAAGTATAAGAAATTGCTGATTGCAAGACCGATTGTGCCAATGGGAAAAGATATTGGGTACCTTCCCGGTGAAAAAGAAGAGAAGCTTCGTCCTTGGATGCAGCCCATCTACGATAATCTGGAGTATCTATTTAACACAAAGAAATCTGGTGACCTAGAAAAAATTTTAGATGGGATGGGAAGCATTCAGGTGGAGGCTCTGACTTATATCAGGGGAAGGTCCATTCCGGGGCAATATATTATTATTGATGAAGCGCAGAATTTGACAAAGCATGAGGTCAAAACCATCTTAACTCGAGTAGGAGAGGGCTCTAAAATTATCTTGATGGGCGATCCAGAGCAAATTGACCACCCCTATTTGGATGAAAGCAATAACGGACTTACCTATGTGGTTGAAATGTTTAAGGATCAAAAGTTAGCGGGTCATATTAAGCTAGAAAAAGGGGAGCGCAGCGTGTTAGCTCAATTGGCTGCTGATATTCTCTAAGGTGTATTGTCAGTGTAAAAGAATGTATAAGATCAGGGTGTCTTAGGTAAAATATATTTGTTGAGGTTGTTGGTAACGAATGTGTGGGATCACTCCAGATAAATCAGGCGACATTTCACTAGCCTGTGCTAGTGAAGTGCCTATTTTAATCAGGAGGCGAATGGTCGCACGCAAAAATCGTTATTACCCCAAATGAAATGGCTGATCATTTTTTCTTTAGTAATCGCTTTCTTAAAAGGTGGATGAACGAAAGAAGAGTGACGATTGCCTAAGCATTTAAAAACAACCCGACCAAAGGCCGTCTCTTTAAAGAGGCGGCTTTTGTACTTTTTGTTAGGTTATGTAATAGCGGGAAAAATGAGCTTATATAACAGAATATTGTGGACATGCCCGTCTTTCTTTGCACATACATATGTATCAAGGAGGGACTTTACCATGGTGACATTAGATTCAACCATTTCCTTTTTGATCTATATAACGGCCGTTTCCAGTGCAGCCGCTGGGGTAACAGAGATAGCCAAAAGCGCTATTCCTTTTCTTACGTATGATTATGTACCAGAAAATGATAGCTGTGAGGCACATTGTGAGGCTTGTAAAAAACAACAGCTAAAAAAGCTATTTAATCTCGTATTCTCTGTTGTAGCGGCAGGCTGTATCTTTGCTGAATTAGGTTTGGATCCCGCACAAATCCTTATGGGAGTAGAAACAGTCTATGTAGCTGATGCTTGGGGAGCCCGTATTTGGACATGGGGAATTGTGGCTGTGTTTGGTTCGCCTTTCTTTCATGCCATCTTAAAAATCCTACAAGGATACCAGCAGACTGTCAGCAACCATTTACCTCCTAAGCCAAAGCAGAAAATTAGTGGGAAGTAACGAAATCAAATTGTGTAAAAACTTGCGAACTTTATTCTCCCTAGGGTAAGATATCGATATTGCTTTGATTATACGGAACAACATACGATGAATGCCAAGGTAGGGGAACATAAAAGATGAGAAATTGGAAAATGAATGTGGGAAGTGCTGTACTTGCATCTGTTGTAGCGTTGACAGGCTGTCAGCCTACGGGGACCACATCTTTAGCTCCTACAGAAAACACAACCCTCGCTCCCGCATTTGATCCTGAAAATGCCAAGGAGTTTGGGATTCGAGGAGCACATGTTGGAGAAGGAATTAAAGAAGTCATGGATGCCTTGAAGCCGGAAAAATATGAATTTATGGATATGATTAGTCGAGAATCGCTAACGGTTGAACAGTTAGCAAAAGGCGAAGGAAATATTACTACGGGCATTTTATTTGCAGATCAGGCACAGGTATTGGTAACGGTCCAAAAAGGTGTAGTAACCAGTATCATGGTCGGTGGCATACCACAGGAGCAAAGTGATACATTTAAAACCAACAGAGGGTTGTCTATGTATGACAGTATAGACAAGGTGAAGCAGATCTATGGAGAAGTAGCTGGGGACAAGGAGCTTACGTATAAAGGGAGTAAATATCAAGTGACATTTAGTATAAATAACGGCAAGGTCATTGGCTATCGCTTCGATATGATGGCTGAGAATAGCTGATCTTACCAACAAAGAAGCATCTCCTACTGGGCGGAGATGCTTTTTATTTTTCGTTTGTGTATGTTAGAGATTCATTCGAATTTATGCAGAAGGAATGCCTGGATGCCAGTCCAGTATAACCTTATAACGGCTAGCTAGTTGATCCAGTAGCTCCTTGTGATTCGTGTCAACAATATAGATGGTTTGATCCTTAGCGGTAAAGGAAACCAGAATATACTGCTCCATTTGTTCATATGCTTCCTGATGATCATGAGTAAGAGGATTGTCTGAAAACCGAAAAAAGCTCACGAGATTAGCATAGACATATTGACGGTCATGTAAACTGATAAAACCATAATCGCTCAGCCTCGGGCTTGTCACGCCCTCTGGAAGCAACCACAAGGAGAAACATTCGGTTTCCGCCTGATATCTGGCAGCGATCTGCAATAATTGCTGTTGGTCGTCTTCGGTGGACACGATCATTAATTTTTTATCCCGATCGATTACTTTTACCTGTTCGCCAATCTTATGTACGAATTGTGCATAAAATCCGGGGAGCTTTCCTTTGGGCATTTCTATTTCCACACCATATACAAGAGGTACCATTGTTTTGCCTCCTATCTCTCTGATACTATAATACTGTAGCAATTATTGCCATTGTATGAAAAGACAACGGCTAAGGCAAGGGAAGGAGTTTTTTATGAACATAGAAGTGCGTTCTGTTGAATTGGGACCGTTTGAGACAAATGCTTATATGATTAAAAATGTGGAGACTGGGGAGACGATCGTGGTTGACCCAGGTATGAATCCTGGCCCCTTACTGCAAGCAATGAAGTCAGAGAAGGTAGTGGCTATTCTACTAACTCATGCTCATTTAGATCATATTGGTGGACTGACAGAGCTTCGAGAGCAAACGAAAGCGCCTGTATACATTCATTCAATCGAGCAGAGCTGGCTGACTGATCCTGAATTAAATGGTTCACAACGCTTTGGATTCGCACCCATTATCTGTGAACCTGCTGAATACATGGTAGAAGAAGGGCAAGAGCTTCAATTAGCAGGTCTGTCCATCCAAGTGTTACACACACCAGGCCATTCTCCGGGAAGTGCCACTTATGTAATCGGTCAGCATTGTTTTAGTGGAGATGTTTTATTTGCTAACTCAATCGGACGCTCCGATTTAAGAGGTGGAGATTACAATACATTGATTAGAAGCATTCAAGATAAGCTCTTTGAATTGCCTGACGAGACAATTGTTTATCCGGGGCATGGACCACTGACTACAATTGATCGGGAAAAAACATTTAATCCGTATGTTTCTGGTTCGCTTGGATAACTGTTCTATTTAGAAAAGCAAAAAGCTAGCAAGGATATTGGTTCCTGTGCTAGCTTTTTTGTATGGAAATTGAATTCTTCTACAAGATATTGAATTTCACTTTAATTTGAAGCTTGTGTTCATTCAAAGTGGCTTCTTGAACGTGAATGTTTGGGTTGATCAACGCAGGATAAAAGCTCAGGTCATATTCCTTTGCCATTTCCTCTGCTGTGCTCTCTGGAAGTTCATAACCATCAAACATTAGTTTGTTAATATGAAACCTTAATTCTGTGGGCGAGACCACTTCGTAAGAACCTATAATTTTCAAATTCACCTGATTGTAGTTACCTACTACTTCCAGCTGGTTATGGTCAAATGAAAAGTACGCATGCTGGAAGATCGGATCTTTTGAAAGCAAGAACTTATTAAATTCCTCCTCTGTAATCGTTAGCTTGTGAGTGAACAAGCCTTCGGACTGAATGTGATCCGGAGTAATCAGTTGAGGAAGATCCTGCATCACTCTAGCCAGCACGCCAAAAAAGTCTTGGAACACAGGTAAGCCGCGCGAACGCCAATCCTTAATAAGATTTTCCATTAATGCTTCCACAGAAGAGGAATCAGGCAATTTTTGCAGATTCTCTTCCTTCAACAGTTTAATGGCAATCATATCAGCAAGACGTTTTTCGTACATCTGCCGTAATTCTCTAATCTTTTTAAGCTGACTTTGCTTTTGTAAAGACAAGTCATTGGCGTGAGCTAGCTCTAGTTGAAAACTCTCCAGTTTTTTCATGTCACTGGTAAAAATGATTTCCAAAAGCCGTGCGCTTGTCAGCACCTGATTGAAATCGTCTGCACTAAACAGCAGGGTTAACAAATCATTTCGTTTCCCCATGTAATAGGCTCTAGCTACTTTTCCAGCATGTTTGCGTTTGGATGAGATCGTAAGTTCTTGCTTCTTTGCTTCTAGTTCAAGCTCTGCCAAATCCCGATTGAGTTTACTCTCATCCAGCTTTAAAAGCTGAAGATTACGCTCTAACTCCAGTTGGGTTAGATGCTGCTGCAAAATCGTTTTCTCCAAAGGGAGGGCTTCCTCCGCTGTAGCTAAAGACGGAGGAAGAGCCAACAAGAAACAAAGGAAAAATAGGATTCTTTTAGACATAGGCTTTTGTCAATAATTAAAAGGAGCCTTGTTGTAATTGAGATAGTGTAATAACTTCATCAGACTTAGGAAGTGTAAGTTCCCATTTAGGAGCTACATTGAAGTTAGAAGTCTTTTGTTCAAAGCTAAGCGCAATACCAATTGTGCCATATTCAGGTTTTTCTTTATCAGAAACCTTTACATCCCAATCTACTAATTGATATGGAATATTATTGTCTTTATCAACTACTACATAAGTATTTGCTTTTTGGATGTTAAAGTTTGATTTGATCAAATCTTTGTTTTTGTCGATTTCGGCAGAAACTTCTTTCAAACCTTTTTTCATTTCCTCAAGTTGATTGGAATCTTGTGCTAAGATATCTTTATAAGCAGGTGTTTCAGACATCACTTTAACCACTTCAGGAATCACATTATCTACTGTTGTTTTTAAGAAAGGAATCAAATTATCATTAGTTAATTTCATGTTGATAATACGATCAGCTTTTACATCAGCAGGTAGATTAGCAATTTCTTCTTTTTTAGCCTCTACAAAATAATCAGGACCATAGTGTTTAAAGAGGGAATCAACGATTTTAACAGTTGCTTCTTTTTGTTTTTTCATTGCTTCAGGTGAGAAATCAGGTACGCTTGCTGGTTGGCCTTGAGCTTCAGCCATTTGTTTCATTTCTTTATAATCAAGTTCAATGTATTTACCTTCTAATTTTTCCATACCAGGAATAAATCCAATAGCAGGAACCTTAATCCACATTTTATCTTGATTCATAATCATTGGTACTGAGAAAGTGGTGTTAACACCTTGCATATTTACTTTTGCATCAAGGATAAGTTCTGTTTGGAAAGGCTCTACAGATTGGTTTCCGCGATAGGAAAGCTCAGAATTTTTTAATACATCTAGAACCATTTTCGCCTGTGGATCTTTTTGTAGCTGCTCATCTGTGGCATCTACTTTGAATTTCAAGGAACCACTAAAGCTGTAAGAGTTCAAAGAAAGTTGTTTCTTGTAAGCTTCTTGTGCTACATCTTTTCCTGACTGCTGTTTAGCCCCACAGCCAACGAGAAGAAGGGCAAACATAGCAAAGATGGCAAGAAAGATTGGTAGCTTGGACTTAAACGTTTTCATGATAAACCTCCTAAATTTTTGCATAATACCTATACCATTATAGACGTTCTTTCCTCGTTTGTGTGTAAAAAAAAACGTTGTCATATTTTTAACGAATTTATTTGTTGTTTAAGGAGATGTAAATGCATGACATCAGAACTAAGAAGATATCTATGCAAAGAAATGAAAAATCAGAAGAATAAAATGATTCGATTTGTTGAATTCATGGCTATTTGTTTATATCATCAAGATTTTGGCTATTACATGAAACAGAGAAATAAGGTGGGGAAAAAAGGGGACTTTTATACTAGTTCTCAAGTGAGTAACATCTTTGGTGAAACATTATCTGATTCTATTCTCCTGTTTTTTAAGGATAACGAAATGATGAACCCTGTGTTGATGGAAGTAGGGGGAGGAACAGGAGGACTGATGGAACAGATTTTGACCAGAATCAGAGAGGTAGATGCCAAATTATATGCGAGACTGCGAGTAATTATGGTAGAAATAAGTCCATATCATGCTAACTTACAAAAAGTGAGGTTACAGGATTTTTCACTTCCAAAAATCTGGTACAAAACAGTAGAGGAAGCGGCCAGAAACGAGCGATTTCAGGGTGTCATTTTCTCTAATGAATATTTTGATGCCTTTCCTGTCCACTTATTGGAAAGGGTATGTGGGAAATGGCATGAAATCGGCATTGGCTTCGATCAAAAACGGGAAACAATCACCCAGCAAGCTAGCTTATCCACAGCATCAGAAAGGAAGCAACCAGCAGATTCAGATGAGGCTCAAGCTTTTATTTTTCATGAAGGATATATGCCTGAAATATCTCCGGAAATAACCGCTATCATCAATAAGCTTCCAACAGGATTACCAGATGGGATGCGCATAGAGGTACAGGCAGGAGTAAACGAGGTGATGATCGCCTTGAGCAGCATGCTAGAACGTGGACAAGTAATCAGTATTGACTATGGGGATTTAGCAGAGGATTTGTATCATCCTAGTCGAAAAAATGGAACTCTTGCTTGCTATTATCAGCATCAGATGAATGAAGATTATTTAGAGCGGCTAGGAGAACAGGACATAACCGCACATGTTAATTTTAGCAGATTGATCGAGTGTGGGGCTGAGGTAGGGCTTTTGACTAAATCGTTTACACGCCAAGATCAGTTTTTACTTGCAAATGGCATTTTAGACAAGGCTCAGGCACATCAGGACACTGATCCGTTTACTAGTGTAGCAATGAAGCGTAATCGAGCCATCCAGCAGTTGATTTTACCCAGTGGATTGGGTGGATTATTCCGAGTGCTGATACAAGAGAAGCGAATGGATAGAGAAAGAGAATAAATGCAGGTGAAGACTGGAAACAAACAAAAGAGCGAATACCTAAATGGAGTTCGCTCTTTGTCGTGCTTAACATAACTAATTTTACATTAATAAGTGCAGGAATGAATGTTCTCCTCCTGCTGATGCTGGTGGCATTCCGTAGAACGTGTAATACGTAAAGCCTACAAATGAAACAAACATAAAACAGAAGAAAAGATTCAAATAGGTTCTTTCCGTGAGACGCATATAACCAAGGGCCAGGAAAATGGCAGTCAATCCGAAGAACAACAATGACATAGGGAATAATTTACCCCAGAAGGCCATAATAGCAATCATTAGTGTCCAGAAGCTAAGTACGCGAAACATACGATCCATATGTATCCCTCCTTTGGCAGAACTTTTTGAAAAGATTGTCGTTTTCATTATATAGGACATGTCAAGCAGTGTAAACGGTTTAGGTTTGACAGAATTATGTCAGGTGTTCTTGTAGATTAGCGATTACATAATTGCATGACTCGCATCCGCCAATCATTGATGTTTCAGGTATTAGCTCAATATTGCCAAAGTAAGCTTGGAAAATACCCTCTAGCATAGCGTGATGCATTTTGCAGATGTTTGCCGGATGTTTTTTTGCAATTTCTGAAAAGGTACAGTTGAATACGCGGAAACGCACTTGATGATCATCAGTTACCTCAAACTGAGGACGCAAACCCTGTGCCAAAGCAATTCGGTAAATACAATCCAATTTGTCTTCTAGTGTACGTGAAGGAGTCAGTTTGTTTTTGTCCTGCGCGCGTTTAGCCGCTTCTAGACCCAAGCGTTTTCCCATCGTAACTAAAGCTTCCTGTCCTGCTACTCCCAAGGAAAGGAGCGATTCAATAGCAATGTCTGCCAAAAGCTGATAGTCTCTTGGAGGAAATTGCAGGCTAACAACCTCATCCGAAATAGAGTAAAGTCGACTAGGTCTCCCGCCCTTTCCGCTTTTGTCCAGTTGAGATTGGAGTAATTGAACGTCTTCCAATTTAGTCAAATGCAGACGGGCTACGTTAGGGTGAATGGAAAACTGTTCCGCCACTTCATGAACTGTTACAGGTTTGCTTGCATCGGTTACATATTGATAGATAGAAAAACGTGTGGGGTCTGCGAGGGCGCTGGTTAATTTTTGCGCCTTTTCCATTAAAAATCCCCCCTTTCAAAAACATTCGTCTTATAGTGTAGCCCATTTCTAGTGAATTGTTAAGCTTCTGTTATATATCTTTGATTTGTAAATAATTTTTATTAAGATTTTATATTAAATACTATTGACATAGTGTTTAATGAAGGACTAGAATCTACTATAGAAAGTAAAGTGACTTTATCAATACATGTAGATTACCATTAGACCTTTATTATATGGAGGAATGCAATATGGGAACAGCTATGAAAGATGCAAATCTCGGTACGTTGACATTTTTTACATATCCGAGCTGCACATCCTGTCGTAAAGCAAAAGCGTGGTTGGCTGAAAACGGAGTGAATTACGAAGAACGTCACCTGTTCAAAAACCCACCAAGCGTGCGCGAGCTTTTGGAAATAGCTAAGATGACGTCAAGCGGTCTGGATGAATTGTTATCAACTCGCAGTCAGAAATTCAAAGATTTAGACATGGATATTAACGATATGACCGTATCTGAACTATTAGAAATGTTAAGTGAAGATCCTGCATTATTGAAGCGTCCTATTTTAACAGATGGTGAACATCTAATTGTTGGCTACAATCAATCAGCTATGAAAGAATTTTTTCTATAAAAGGAATTGAGTAACGAATTGGATTTACCGCTATTTTATCATTTATCAAAAGAATGTCCACATTGTAACAGGCCTTGAACTGCTTTCCAGCACATTTGCAAGCAAGCCTTTACGAGTGGACTTTTTTTTGTTGTATATGAAAATAAATTTCTTAGACGTTGCTTCTCATGCTTGCTAGCAGGTAACAACATGTGAATTTGTTAAAAAAATCATTGATTCTACCTAAATATGAAGGGGAAACGGGTTTTCGCAACAAGCTTGTCCATACTACAATGGAAGCAGTTGCGAAGGGAGTGTTTGTCATGTACCAAAACATCTTAGTACATAAGCAGAATGGTATCGCTGAGATTATCTGCAATCGCCCACATGTACGTAATGCATTAAGCCTAGAGATGATGGAGGAATTGCAGGATGCTCTTACGAGTTGTGAAACAGATGATTCTATAAAAGTGATTCTGTTTACTGGAGAAGGCAGCGCATTTGTATCTGGCGGTGACTTACATCAGTTTGGAGCTGTTAAGGGAGAAGATTCCCTGCCTTTATTACAGAAAGCGGAACAATTATTGACCAGAATAGATTTATTTCGAAAGCCAACCATTGCGATGGTAAATGGTCCAGCTATCGGTGGCGGAGCTGAATTTGCCTGCGCTTGTCATTTTCGCTTCATGAGTGAGCTGGCTGTTTTTCGCTTTGTGCAAATTACGATGCATATTACTACGGGTTTTGGGGGTGGTAGTCGTCTTTTTGCGAAAATGCCAGAATCTATTGCGTTGCGTTTGCTGCTAACAGGAGAGAAGCTGGGGCCTGAGGAAGCTTTGCAAATAGGATTAGTGGAAGGCGTATATCAGGCGGACAAACTAAGAGAGAAGACATTGGAATTCGCCGCGGCGATTGCTAAGCAGCCCTTGAAGAGTATTTCAGCTTATATGAACATGCTAACTTGGAAGAAGAAAGGCGCGTCATTACAAGAATCGATTCAAATGGAGCTTGAACAATGTGCGACGTTATGGGGCAACGAAAATCATCTTCAGTATATAAGTTCATTCTTTCGTAAAGGCGAATAGCTAGGTTAAGTAGATTTACTCCCGTTTAAAGAACGGTCAGCTTGGGGATACTTTTTTCTAGTAATTGTTATTCTACAAGAGTAGGGAAAAGCATAGAATGAACTACATCGTTCTTATCAGTTAACGGGAGGGACTTTATATATGGTAGCTTCAAGACAAGATGCTTGGACGGAAGATGATGATCTGGTACTCGCAGAGGTAACGCTTCGCCATATACGCGAGGGCGGTACCCAATTGGCAGCTTTTGAAGAGGTAGGTCAGCGACTAGGGCGGACCTCCGCCGCCTGCGGGTTTCGTTGGAATAGCACTGTACGCAAGCAGTATGATGCTGCGATCTCTATTGCGAAGGCGCAGCGTCAGCAAATGAAAAAGCTGGGACGAATCCAGCCTGAAATTCGTTTGGATAACAAGATTTCAAGTGAACCCATAGAAAATAGTGCACCTGAGTCACGTGAAAAGCAAAAAAGTGAGCCGGTGATGGATTCAATTATTTCTCAACAGTTGCATCTACATGAAAGCACTGCTCAAGCTCAGGAAAGCAAGCCATCTGTAACGATGCCTATACCTACATTCACACATGCTATCGAAACGTCCAGAGTAATAAGTGAGGAACAGCAGGTGGAATCAGCTATTAGGCTGTTGCAGGGGTATAAAGATGTTGTTCGCAGGTTTAAACAATTAGAACGAGAATTAGAACAGCGTGAGCGAGAAATAAAAGATTTAAAAGAGCAAAATATGCAGCTAAGAAAAAATTTAGAGGATCATATTGGGGTAAACAACGATTATAAAGCGTTGCTGCAAATTATGGATCGTGCAAGACGATTGGCCTTTTTAAAAGAAGAGGAAACCTCTAAGCCAGTCTTTAAAATGGATTCAAATGGCAATCTAGAACGAATTGAATAATCGCGAAGATGGTTGTAGATGAGCGGTCCTTACGTGGATCGCTCTTTTCGTACAATACGAAAAAGCTGACACCAGAATGCGTCAGCTTGCTTACAAGTAGTTTATCAATAAAAAAGTTAGTCTTGCAAACCTACCGTAGTTGGTAACCAAACGTAGGGATTCTCTCCTCTATCTCGAACCGGATTATATTTCACAGGGAAGAACCCCATTTTTGTCCAGAATTGATCTGCTCTACAGCGGGAATTTGTTTTAATCGGCAAACAAAAGCTTTTGGCATGGTTAACTAATGCAGTTCCATAATCATGATTGCGATATTCAGGTAATACCTCTAGCTTCCATAGTTCGTAATAATCTTGTTTTGGTTGAAAATAACGATCATACTTGGCATCAATTTTGTATAGGCTCATCCGGGCAACTAAACGATCTTCATGATAAATCCCGTAGAAGGGAGATTCAGAGTCGTTTTCGATAATATTGGCTTGCAAATCTTCTTTCATGGACAGCTCTTCAAGTCCAAACTCACGGAATTTTTGGAACTCTTCCAATGTTTTGTAATTAATGTGCAAGCGTACTACTTCATACATTGATATGGCCCCCTTTCAAAAATTACGTCTGCTTTTTTATTATACACTTGATTTCCCAGAAATGCTCAATTTGAATACTGATAAGTGTGCTTTGATGAAATATTTGGTTTTATGAAAAAAATTTAGCTGACATCTAGAACAATTGACAAATTAGTGGCAATATAAAGAAGAGACTAATTTTTTGGTGAAAAGGAGGGGGAGGTCGTGAAAAAAATTTGTATTGCCAATCGGGGGGAAATTGCAAGACGGATCATTCGTACCCTGAAACAGATGGGGATCGCAACCGTAGCTGTATATTCAGATGCTGATCAAGATGCTTTATTCGTCAAAGAAGCGGATGAAGCCATTCGGATTGGACCACCGCCAGTACCACAAAGCTATTTGAATATGGAGGCTGTCATAAAAGCCGCCAAGGAAGCAGGTGCGGATGCTATCCATCCTGGCTATGGACTGCTCTCTGAAAATAGTGAGTTTGCAAAGCGATGTGAACAGGAGGGCATGCTCTTTATTGGACCGTCTCCGTCTGTTATCGAGCAAATGGGAGATAAGATAAACGCTAGACAGCTCATGCGCAGGGCAGGGGTGCCTGTTGTTCCGGGGATTGAAGATCATCTGGAAACCGCAGAGGATGCTGTGCGATTGGCGGCATCCATTGGATATCCGCTTATGCTCAAAGCAAGCGCTGGAGGCGGAGGTATAGGCATGCAGGTGTGCCGCAGCGATGATGAAATGCGTCAGGCATTCCTTTCCGCTAAAGGAAGAGCAAAAGCTTACTTTGGAAATGATACGATGTTTTTGGAACGTTATATCGAGCAACCGCATCACATTGAAGTACAAATCCTAGCAGATCAACAGGGAACAACACTACATTTGCTGGAGCGTGAATGCTCTATTCAACGACGGCATCAGAAGGTTGTGGAAGAAAGCCCGTCCCCATTTTTAGATGAAAAAACGCGAGCTAGCGTGTGTGCTATGGCCATAACAGCAGCCGAGGCGGTTGGATATACTGGTGCGGGGACTGTTGAATTTATTATGGATGGGGATCGCAATTTTTACTTTCTAGAAATGAATACTCGTTTGCAAGTGGAGCACCCCGTAACAGAAGAAATGATCGGGATTGACTTAGTTGAATGGCAAATCCGCATTGCACGGGGTGAAGCGTTATCCTTTACGCAGGATGAGGTCAAGGCAAAACGACATGCCATAGAATTGCGAATTTATGCGGAAGATCCTGTTACCTTTTTTCCATCACCAGGTACGATAACGGCTTATGACGTACCGCAGATGGAAAGCGTTCGCATTGATGATGCAGTGAGGGCTGGTACGATCGTGACGCCATTTTATGATCCGATGATCGCTAAGCTGATAGTATCAGGTGAGACACGGAAACAAGCGGTTTTACTAGCGCAGAAGGCGGTTGAGGGCTATAAAATTGAAGGTGTAAAGAGCAACCTGCCTTTTTTACAGGATGTTTTAGCACAACCAGCTTTCCAAAAGGGGTGCTACGACACCCAATTTATCCAACAAATGAGAGAACCTAAAGGAGTGTAACTACGATGAAACAAGTAACAGCAAGTATGGCGGGGACTGTTATTCAATTATTGGCCCAAGCAGGAGCGGAGGTAAGTGCGGGAGCAGATGTTGTTATGCTCGAATCCATGAAAATGGAAGTGCCTATCCAAACGGAGTCTGCTGGGAAAGTAGCATCGGTTAAGGTCAATATAGGGGACTTTGTTAATGAGGGAGACGTCCTTTTGGAGCTAGAATAATTTTTTTGCAAACAAACTGAGCGATCGTTCGGTTGAGGAGATGAGTTCATATGCAGATTACGGTGTATGAAGTAGGACCGAGAGATGGATTACAAAATGAAGATGCGCTAATCAGTACTGCACATAAAATCGAGCTGATTACGAAGCTGACTCAAGCGGGAATTCGCCATATCGAAGCTACCTCGCTTGTGCATCCAAAATGGATTCCGCAATTGTCTGATGCTACCGAGGTGCTTGCTGGTGTCCCCCGATTCGATGATGTTCACTATAGTGTGCTGACTCCCAATCTCAAGGGGCTACAGCGAATCGCTGCAAATCAGGTGGATGAAGTAGCAATCTTCATGTCCGCAAGTGAAGCCCACAATCTCAAGAATATTAATAAAACACGAGAGGATACCTATCCTGTCTTGGCGGAGGTGGCGCAAGAGGCACAGCGGATGGGACTACGCGTCCGAGGCTATATTTCAACAGTGTTTGGATGTCCTTATGACGGGGAGGTTTCTTTGACAGAAAGTATGCGAGTCGTGGAAAGGCTTCTTGCTATGGGGGTGTATCAGCTATCCATCGGAGATACGATTGGTGTTGCAACACCGCGTCAGGTGCACGAGGTATTTGCAGCTTTTGAAAAAGAGTGGGGAGCTACTTGGTTTGCTGGTCACTTTCACGATACACGGGGAACGGGTCTGGCTAATGTAGTAGCGGCCCTGCACCATGGAATTCGTACGTTTGATAGCTCAATAGGTGGCTTAGGGGGATGTCCCTATGCTCCCGGAGCCGCAGGCAACATTTCCACAGAAGATGTTGTGTACTTATTGCATGGAATGGGTTATGAGACTGGGATTCAATTAGATAAGCTGGTAGAAGCCGGTCAATTTATTCAAAGAATATTAGGCAGAGAATTACCATCCAAAGTCTTAAAGACGACAGCAGGATGATGAGGAGGGGCGTATGACTATTCAGCTTGAAAAACAAGGTCAGGTGGGTATCCTTACCATTCAACGTCCAGAGGTGTACAATTGCTTAAATCTGGTGACGTTAGAACGATTGCAGCGTCTACTGCTGGAAGTATCGTCGGATACGGATATACGCGTTGTAGTCATCACGGGTGCTGGGGATAAAGCATTTTGCTCAGGAGCTGATCTGAAAGAGCGCAAAACGATGCAGCAATCCCAGGTTCAGCAGTATATTCGTACGATTCGTGACGTATTTACCCAAGTTGAACGTTTATCCGTACCTGTAATTGCGGCCATGAACGGAATTGCGTTTGGGGGCGGATTAGAGCTTGCTCTTGCTTGCGATCTGCGTGTTATGAGCGAGACAGCGCAAACAGGCTTAACGGAAACATCTTTAGGCATTATTCCAGGAGCCGGTGGGACACAGAGACTACCAAGGCTGATTGGGAAAGGAAAAGCGAAGGAATTAATTTTGACAGCACGACGCATCGGGGCCAAAGAAGCACTAGAAATTGGCTTGGTTAATCAAATTGTTCCAGCAAATCAGGTGCTTGAGGCTTCCCTTTCTCTAGCTCAACAAATCGCGTTGAACGCGCCACTCGCCCTCGCTCAGGCTAAATGGGCGATTGATTATGGCATGGAGGTGGATATGGCCACAGGATTAGCGCTAGAGAGCAATGCTTACCAAATCCTTGTGCCAACGAAGGACCGCCTTGAAGGACTTGCAGCTTTTGCAGAAAAACGCAAACCCGTATATCGAGGGGAATAAGGAGGGGAATAAAGAATGAGCCAATCAATCGAAGAGCTATTGCGGCAACGGATGGAGCACATAAAACAAGGCGGGGATCAAAAATATCATGACAAGCAAAAGGAACAGGGTAAGCTGTTTGTGCGTGATCGTTTGAATTTATTGTTTGATGAAGGGGAATTTACGCTGGAGGATGGTTTGTTTGCGAACTATAAGGCAGGCAATCTACCTGCGGATGGAGTCGTTACCGCTATTGGTAAAGTAAACGGACAAACCGTATGCGTTATGGCTAACGATTCTACAGTGAAAGCGGGATCATGGGGCTTTAGAACAGTAGAAAAGATTATTCGTATTCAAGAGACAGCAGAAAAGCTATGCGTGCCATTGCTATATTTGGTGGATTCCGCAGGAGCACGAATTACAGACCAACTGCAAATGTTCCCAGGTCGTCGCGGAGCAGGGCGAATTTTTTATAATCAGGTAAAATTATCTGGGAAAATCCCGCAAGTATGCATTTTATTTGGTCCCTCTGCCGCAGGCGGGGCCTATATCCCAGCCTTTTGTGATATCGTGATTATGGTGGAAAACAATGCAAGTATGTACTTAGGGTCTCCGCGGATGGCAGAGATGGTTATTGGTCAAAAAGTATCGCTAGAAGAATTAGGTGGGGCTCGAATGCATTGCAGCGTAAGTGGCTGTGGTGATGTTCTGGCTGCTAACGAACAAGAAGCCATTGCATCAGCTCGCCGTTACCTGAGCTTTTTCCCATCACATTATCAAGAGCTACCACCGGCGGTAAAAGCAAAATCTCCAGTGGAGACGGCAAAGGATATCAATGCACTCATACCGCAAAATCAGAATGCACCCTTTAACATGTATGATTTAATTGATACCTTGGTAGATGATGGATCGTTTTTTGAAATAAAGAAGTTATTTGCACAAGAGCTGATCACCGGTTTAGCTCATCTTAACGGCAAACCAGTAGGCATTATTGCCAATCAACCGCGTGTTAAAGGTGGCGTTTTATTTGTCGATTCAGCAGATAAAGCGGCTCGCTTTGTGACCCTGTGCGATGCATTCCATATACCTCTTCTGTTCCTTGCAGATGTGCCAGGCTTTATGATCGGAACAGCGGTCGAGCGGGCTGGCATTATTCGTCATGGAGCTAAAATGATTTCGGCAATGGCAGAAGCTACTGTGCCTAAAATATCCGTAATTGTAAGGAAAGCATACGGGGCAGGTCTATATGCGATGGCTAGCTCTGCATTTGAACCGGATGCGACTCTCGCATTACCTCATGCTCAAATTGCGGTGATGGGGCCAGAGGCGGCTGTGAATGCCGTATATAGCAATAAGATTCAAGCAATTGATGATCCACAGGAGCGACAGGCGTTTATTATGGAAAAACGGCAAGAATATCAAGAAGATATTGACATTTACTTGCTTGCTTCAGAATTGATTGTGGATGCGATTATTGAGCCATCTCAGCTAAGAAATGAGTTAATTTGGCGTTTTGATGCTTACCAAAGTAAACAGCAAACCTTTACCAATCGTAAACATCCGGTTTATCCAGTGTAAAAAAAGGGACTCCGTGGTAAGGAGTCCCTTTCTAGCGTTGGTTATCTAACGACGGGAGTTAATCCTTAAATAAATCTCCAATTCCGTTAATCATCCCGCCGTTACCGGACTTTCCCATGTTAGCTGCGATTTTACCTGCCAATCCGGCGATAGTCATGGTTTGCAGCCAAATTTTACCTGGGCCACGCAAGGTTGTTAAAAATAAACCTTCTCCGCCAAAAATGATATTTTTAATGCCTTTTACACGTTCGATACTCATATCTACAGAGGATTCGTAGGCTGCAACATGGGCTGTGTCCACCTTTATGACTTCCCCATGCTGCAGATTCATCTCAGCTACTTCGCCGTCCAGCTCTAGAAAGACCATTCCGCGACCGCTTAGACGCTGCATGATGAAGCCTTCGCCACCAAAAAAGCCTGTGCCTAATTTCTTTTGGAAATGAATAGAGACATCAATGTTTTCTGTTCCTACCAAAAAGGCATGCTTTTGGGCGATAATCTCGTTTCCAGGATGAATGGCTACGGGAATTATTTTGCCGGGAGCTGCAGGTGCAAAGGCAATCATTCCTGGCGTATGTAAGGCTTCAAAAAATGTGAATGTTAATGATTCTCCAGCGAAGGCGCGTCCAAGAGATTTGAGCATGCCCCCTTTAAAGCTGGTGTCCATTTTTATATTTTCGCTCATCCAAATCATAGAACCCGATTCAGTAAACAATCGCTCGCCGGGTTGCAAGTTGAATTGGAGAGCCTGCATGGTAGAACCCATAATATGATATTCCATACGTTACCCACCTTTAGATGATTTCAACGGGATTATAAGGTAGTTTTCAGAAACATTCCACAAAAATTTTATCGAAGGCATTTTCCGCCCCGCGAATATTTGTTATGCTGATTATGTCTAACTTCTTTGATAAAGGTTGGGAGTATTATGAATATCGCAATCATTGGTGGCGGGTCTGTTGGATTATTGTTGGCTGCCAGATTGTGTCTAGCAGGTTCACAGGTGCAGGTAATCACACGTACGCGACAGCAAGCGGATGAACTAACAAAGCACGGTCTACTATTGCACTCTTTACAAGGCGAACAGAAACGAATTCACATACAAGCCGTCTCGATGGAGGGTGACCTTCCGAAAGCTGATCTCTATGTGTTAGCGGTCAAACAGACAAGTCTTACTGAAGTATTGCCTGTTTTACGTAAAATTGATCCAAGTGCACGTGTCCTTGCCGTGCAAAACGGTATGGGTCACGACGATCATCTGAAGGAGGTGCTAGCCCTTAACCAGATTTATTTTGGTGTTCATACGGAAGGGGCTCGACGACACTCTTACACGGAGGTGGAGCATACGGGTAAGGGGACTTGGCAGGTAGGTTCAATAATTGGACAAGAACAAAAGGCTCTTCCCTTAGATCCAGTAATCGAAGCATTCCTGTCTGTGGGAGAGACAGCCGGGCTTGCCATCAAGTATGTTTTTGACATTTATGAGGTGATGTGGCGAAAATTAATGGCGAATGCTGTTATTAATCCACTCACAACTCTATTTGAAATTCCGAACGGTGCGTTGCTTGAATCTGCAGAGACAATGGTTCTTATGAAAAGGCTATTCGTAGAGGCAAAAGAAGTCGCATCCATACACGGGCAAAAAATTGACGAATCAAGTTGGCAGGAAATTGTACAAATTTGCCGAAATACATCCAGAAATTATTCTTCGATGCTACAGGACCTGCTGAACTGTCGTCCATTGGAGATTGAAGCAATCAATGGCTATATTGTAAAGCAAGGAAGAGAGCTTCAAATAGCAACACCACACCAGGAGACAGTATACAAAGCTACTCTCCTCAAAGCAGGCTTGATGGCCCAAAGGGGATAAGTCCATTGCTCTTTCTCTTTAAAAATTTTTGGGGTGTATTAACAATTTTTCCTTTCGTAGCTTTCATAATCACGTTCTTCACAGTATTTTTTTGGAAAAAACAGCAAAAAAAAGCTGTTATTTGGTCTGTGAATATTACGAATATTTTTTTAGTTATTTCGGTCGCTCAGATCTATAAAGGGTTATGGCCTGAAGCGGTTTCTGCTTGGATACTAATTCTATTGTTTCTTCTTGGCTTGGCAGGAATGCTGTTCTATCTACAAATGAAGGTGCGCGGAAGGGTGTCGTGGAAGAAAATAGGTTCTGCTACCTGGCGAATTTCCTTTATTTTGTTCATGTTTACCTATTTCTGTCTTTTTTCAACCGGCATCTATAAAACGATGCAGGCCGCGCATGTTGGTTTGTCTATCATGTAACGAAGGTTGGTGCATAGGATGACGTTACCCATAGAGCTAATTGGAAACAAAATTAGGGCCGTTCGTAAGGAAAAAGGATATACCTTGGAAGTTATGGCCTCAAAAACTGGTTTAAGCAAAGGCTTATTAAGTCAAGTAGAAAGAGGAATCTCTCAACCATCTTTGGAATCTTTATGGCGCATTACGAAAGCGCTTGAAGCGCCGCTAATTCACTTTTTTGAGGATGTGGAGCAAAGTCATATTCACGTGGTGCGTAAGGATAAGCGCAGACTTATGGTGTTTCCTGATTCCACTGGTACGTATTCGTTGCTATCAGGAGGCGGTGCTTCTAAGCTCGCTGTCATGGAGGTGCGGCTACAGCCGGGAGAGCAGGCGAAGGATGTCTTTGTCTCTCATGAGGGAGAAGAGTGTCTAGTCGTAATCGAGGGTCAGTTGCAGGTCAAATTGACAGAGGATGAGTATCAATTAGAAACAGGTGACAGCATCTATTTTGACAAGGCACAATTGCATACGGTTGCAAACGTGAGTGATGCGCTAACCGTTGCTATTTGGTCTGTCTCTTCGCCTCGGTTTTAAAAATGGCTGATAAAAAATAAACTTGCAGGACACTTCACGGGAGGGGTCCTGTTTTTCGTGCTTGCTCGCCGTGCTATAATTTATAATAACAATTTGAAAGGGCGAAAGTAGGAGACGAATGAAAACTACAAAATGTTATGTACCAACAACAAATTCATTTCAAAACGATTTTCTAAAGGAAAGCCCCAAAGCTCTCTCCTTTTTTACATATGCTCCCTATGATCCACAATCGTATGTTACTCGCATGCATTATGTGTCTAAAAAACGCTATCCGCATCGTAATCTCTTGGCAGATGCTCTTTATGCCTATAACAAGGAAATTGGAAATCATGAGGTAGCTTTGCAAATGATAGAGAAGCTTCGTGAATCCAATTCCTTAGTCGTGGTAGCAGGACAACAAGCAGGGCTGCTTACTGGGCCTCTTTATACCATTTATAAAGCAATTGATGTGATTCAATTAGCGAAGCAGACGTCAGCACAATTAGGGGTATCAGTGATCCCAGTGTTTTGGATTGCAGGAGAAGACCATGATTGGGAAGAAATCAACCATTTTTACCAACTGACGCAGAAGAAGGAGCTTCGCAAAGTAAAAGTAAAGGCAAAACATATCAAGAAGCACTCCGCTACAGATATGAGAGTGGAACAAGCAGATATGCTGCGAGTCATTGAGGATTTCTTTGCAGAAGAGGCTGAGACAGACTATAGCGAGACAATCCGATGTTGGTTAGAAGAGACCGCGCAACGCTCGCATACATTAGTAGACTGGTTTGCGCAATTGATGGCGAGGCTGTTTGGTGCACATGGATTGGTATTCATCGAATCCTCCTTACCTACTGTCCGTCAGCTTGAGCAGCCTGTTTTTGAACAAATCATTCGAGAAAATAAGGAATTGAATGAGACATTGCTGCAAGCGCAGGCAGACCTGAAAGAGTACGGTTATCCTGAACAACTGGACATTCAACCACAGCAGGCGAATTTCTTTTTCTATGAACAAAAGGAGCGTTTGTTAATGGAGCGGGTCGAAGGTGGTTTTCAGAGCAAGGATGGAGGCAAGGTTTATACACAAGCAGAATTGCTGTCTATTTTACATGTCTCCCCAGAACGCTTTAGCGCCAATGTAGTGACACGTCCCTTGATGCAGGAGCATTTACTGCCGACCTTGGCTTTTGTAGGGGGACCTGGGGAAGTGGCCTATTGGGCATACTTTAAAAAATACTTTGCTGCATTTGGCTATGAGCTACCAATTGTCTTGAGACGAACTTCGATCACGTTGATGGAGGGGGCTTTAGAGAAAATCAGAGAACAAAAGCAGATTAGCTATGAGACGCTACTTAGTGGATTTGCGGATTGGAAAGAGAAGTGGCTACAATCACTGGATGATCACGGGTTTGCTCAGCGCTTTGAGCAGAAGAAACAAGAACTTGAAATGCGCTACCGTGACCTGCTGCAAGATGTAATCGCATATGATAAGGGTTTAGCTCAATTGGCTCAAAAAAATGTAGAACGACTGGTGCAGGATGTTACTTTTATGCAAAACCGCACGGAAGAAGCCGTTCTTCGAAAACATCAAGTGGAAGTGGAGCGAGTTGTGCGTCTAGAGCAATCTATCGTACCGCAGGATAGCTGGCAGGAGCGGGTATATCCTATTTTTACGTACCTGAATCGCTTTGGCCCAGATTTAGTGGATCGATTGCTGAATACAGACTTCGAGCGTGATGGCTCCCATCAAGTTGTCTATATCTAAATATGATCTATGAAATAGAAAAAAACAGCGTTCTAGCAAATAGGGCGCTGTTTTTGTTATAAAAAAGGAGATCCTAGATTCTGCGCTTGCAAACAAGGCAGGCTGTGTTGTAGAATCACCCCAAATCTATCGCTTGTCCGGGAGGTAAGTATGAAAGTAGTGTTGCATCAAATTTCAAATAAAGTAGGATTGCGTGAAACCCAATTAGCAGAGGCGATTCATAATGGAGATGTCACAGGTGAAGTCCCTGACCAAAACCCATATTCAAAACTAGCCTGGGTTGATCTTTTATCGTTACAGAATTATATGGAGTGGTTATACGAACAAGATAAGATAACGGAGCAGAAATTTTTAAAAGGCGTTCGTCATATTGAACGAATGAAGCAGAAGCTATTAAAGTGACTTCCAAAATAAATGGATAGGCTGTGCGAACCTATCGTATATTACATCATACACTGCCACTATAACCTGCAAAAGAGGTGTAACTGACAGTGCAGAAGAAACGAATCGGAATTTTAACGTATAGAAATGGTAAACGCTTTGGTGAACCGTTATTTTTTCGTCATTTGCTAACAGAGGGAGAAAAGCTTGGAGCGACTGTGTTTTTGTTTTCACCAAATGATGTATTTGAATCAAAACGCCAAATTAGAGGGTTCGTTCCTGGGCCTGATAAGACATGGAAAAGTAAAATGTTTGATTGGCCTGATATCGTAATCGACCGCTATCGGTATTATCCGAAGCCGCAGCATAAGGACTACCTTGCTTTCCGCAAGCGTCCGTTGTTTACCTATGCCAATAGTCGGTTCAGTTCCAAATGGAATGTATATCAGGTGTTAAATCAACAGCCCTCTATGCAGCCATGGTTACCGGAGACGTTTGCCTATGATAGGGAAATATTGAGCAATATGCTGCACAAGTATCCGCTGATTTATGTAAAGCCAGCTCAGGGAACGGCGGGTCGCAGCATCCTGCGTATCAAAAATACCTCTTCGGGTTATGATCTATTGGGAAGAGGACTGCATTTAAATAAGGTGAGTCACAAGGTGAAGACTCGGGCTGAACTTCATCAGTATGTAAAGGAATGGGTAAAAACGGAGAGACTGGGCGAAGAGATTTTTCTTATTCAACAAGGTCTGCAGCTTGACTTGATACCAGATCGAACCGTTGACACACGCATTCTTATTCAAAAGACGGAACGGGGAGAGTGGGAAGTAACAGGTCTTGGTATGCGCATAGGCGGAGTGAAAAGCTCTACCTCAAATCTACATGGCGGAGGGCTAGCAA
Source organism: Brevibacillus sp. SKDU10 (assembly GCF_001645205.1). Classification (NCBI taxonomy): domain Bacteria; kingdom Bacillati; phylum Bacillota; class Bacilli; order Caryophanales; family Paenibacillaceae; genus Brevibacillus; species Brevibacillus sp. SKDU10. The sequence continues at coordinate 25,322 of NZ_LSSO01000168.1, forward strand.
AAGATGCGCGAAAAGTGCTTACAGACTGTTTTGGTGAAGCTATGGCAACCAAGATTATACACAATTGTTACTCGCTCGCTCATCAAACAGCTAAAGCGGTGGAATCTTACTATGGACGCATGATTGAATTGGGATTAGATGTAGGAATTGACGTATCAGGTCGACCTTATTTAATCGAAATTAATCCGAAGCCTGGACGTGACATTTTTCGAAAATTGAAACGTAACAAGGTCTATCAAAAGGCAGTCATGCGTCCTATTCAATATGCACTGTATTTACTAAAAGAACAACAAATTTCCGAGCCTGGATCATAGAGCATGGTGAACTGCACAAAAATTCAGCATAAAAAGGTGATGTAATTCCTACCTATGTGGTATGATATAAAAGAAGACGGGTTCACATTTACAGAAGGAGGGTTTTTAGCAAATGACAATGGTTCAAGAAAGCATCGTAAAAGACATGGCCCTAGCACCTAACGGCCATTTAAAGATTGATTGGGTAAAGGAACACATGCCGGTGTTAAACCGAATTAGAGAACGCTTTGAACAGGAAAAACCATTCGCTGGTAAAAAAGTAGCAATCTCCCTTCATTTGGAAGCAAAAACAGCTTATCTGGCAAAAGTGATTCAAGCAGGTGGTGCTGAAGTTACGATTACCGGATCTAATCCTTTGTCAACACAAGATGATGTATGCGCTGCTTTGGTGGAAGATGGTATTCGCGTATTTGCTAAATACAATCCATCCGAAGAAGAGTATAAAGAACTGCTCATTAAAACGCTGGAAACTCGTCCTGATTTTCTAATTGACGACGGTGGGGACCTTGTAACACTTTTACATGGAGAGCGCCGTGATCTATTAGAGAATGTAAAAGGTGGAGCGGAAGAAACCACTACTGGTATTCTACGCTTGCGTGCTCTTGAAAAAGAAGGGAAGCTTGAATTCCCGATGGTAGCTGTTAACGATGCTTATTGCAAGTATCTGTTTGACAATCGTTATGGTACAGGTCAATCCGTATTTGACGGAATCAACCGTACAACAAACCTAGTTGTTGCTGGTAAAACTGTAGTTGTAGCGGGCTATGGCTGGTGCGGCAAGGGTGTAGCTATGCGCGCAAAAGGTTTGGGTGCAAAGGTTATCGTGACAGAAATTGACGCAATTAAAGCTGTAGAAGCATACATGGACGGCTTTGAAGTAATGTCCATGGATGAGGCAGCTAAACTTGGCGATTACTTTGTTACAGTAACGGGTAATCGCGACATTATCCGCAAAGCTCACTTTGAAAGCATGAAGGATGGAGCTATTTTATCTAATGCTGGTCACTTTGATGTCGAAGTTAATAAAGTAGAGCTGAACGATATATCGACAAGCAAACGTGTTGTTCGTAAAGATATCGAAGAATTTGTCCTGCAAGATGGCCGTAAAATCTATCTGTTAGCGGAAGGTCGTCTTGTGAACCTAGCTGCAGGTGATGGACATCCTGCTGAGATTATGGATATGACCTTTGCTTTGCAGGCTGTAGGGCTTGAATATGTTAGCAAGAACTATGAGTCAATCGGTAAAAAGGTATTAAACGTACCATATGAGCTAGATGAAACAGTGGCTCGCTATAAATTGGAAGCGCTTGGAAAGAATATCGACAAATTGACGCCAGAGCAAAAAGAATACTTAGAAAGCTGGGTCGAATAGGTAAGAAATTCGCTGGGATATGGCATCAAAAAATGAAGAAAAAAACCTGCTGACAAACGGCAGGTTTTTTTTCTATAATAAGAAGAGGCAAGAAGTGGGGAAAAGTGGGGGAGAGTGGTATCTCTCGGAAGGAAAGTGGGGAAGTTGGAATGTTCATGGGTGAGTATCAGCATAACATCGATGACAAGAACCGTCTGACAATCCCAGTTAAATTCCGTGATATGCTGGGCTCGTCCTTTGTTGTAACCCGCGGCCTTGATCGTTGTTTATTCGTCTACCCGATGGAAGAGTGGAAGGCGTTAACAGAAAAACTCAAATCTCTGCCATTTACCAAAGCTGACGCTCGGGCATTTACCCGTTTTTTCTTTTCTGGCGCTACTGAATGTGAGTGGGACAAGCAGGGAAGGGTAAACATACCGCCCCATTTGCGAGAACACGGCCGTTTACAGAAAGAATGTGTTATTATTGGCGTGCAGAACCGCATGGAAATTTGGAGCAAGACAGAATGGGATGCGTATTCTTTGGAACAAGAGCAATCTTTTGGCGAGATTGCTGAAAAGCTCGTTGATTTTAATTTGTAGACTCGGGAGTGACGTTATTTTGTTTCACCATGTTACCGTACTATTACAGGAAGCCGTAGAAGGATTACATATTCGTCCTGATGGAATATATGTGGATTGCACCTTAGGTGGAGCAGGACACAGTACTTTAATTGCTTCAAAGCTAGGTGATCAGGGCAGATTAATTGCCATTGATCAAGATGATGTAGCACTTGCGAACGCCAAGGAAAAACTACAGGCGTATCAAGATAAAGTGACTTTGGTGAAAAGTAACTTCCGCTATCTAAAGGATGTCGTGCAGGATTTAGGTCTTGATGGTGTGGATGGCGTTTTGTTTGATCTGGGTGTATCCTCGCCTCAGTTAGATGTAGAAGAGCGTGGGTTTAGCTACAATGGTGATGCCCCGCTGGATATGCGCATGGATCAGCAAGCCGACCTATCTGCTTATGACATCGTAAATGAGTGGGAAGAAGCTGAGATATCCAAAATCATTTTTGAGTATGGCGAAGAGAAGTTTGCCCGGAAGATTGCCCGGCAAATCATCCTGCATCGTGAGAAAGCGCCGATTGAAACAACAGGACAGCTTGTAGAGATTATTAAGGAAGCTATCCCAGCTCCGGCTCGCCGTACAGGACCTCATCCGGCGAAGAGAACCTTTCAAGCCATTCGCATTGCCGTAAACGATGAATTACATGTGTTTAAGACGGCGGTTTCAGATGCCATTGACATTTTGCGTCCGGGTGGCAGAGTGAGTGTCATTACTTTCCATTCCTTAGAGGATCGTATTTGTAAGCATGCTTATTTAGAAAAAGCGCAAGGCTGCACATGCCCGCCTGGGTTCCCGCAATGTGTATGCGGTAATGAACCGATTGTTAAGATTATTACCAGAAAGCCATTGCTGCCGTCTGAAGAGGAGCTTGCGGATAACCCACGTGCCAGATCGGCTAAATTGCGTATTGCTGAGAAGAAATAACACATTAGTATAAATGAACACCGAAGAAGGAAGCCAGTTATACTTAGTAGGGAGGGACTAAGTTGAGTTATTATTCCCGTGGGAATTTGGCATATGAAGTAAATAGACGTTCTCCATCTCCGAAAAAGATGAAGCGTACTGTTAAGATCAGACCCGGGGTACCCACAAGTGAAAAGTTGATGTATTTGTTGCTCATCTTTGCTTTAGTCATTGCTACAAGCATTATAGGCTTCCGTTATAATCAGATTTCGCAAAATAACTATCAGATTCAAGTATTGACAAAAGAGATCGCCAAAATCAAGGGCGAGAATGAATCGATGCAGTTAAAAGTGGATGAAATGAGCAATCCCAAGCGTATTGGCATCGAAGCGGAAAAAATGGGAATGGTCCTTGATATGAAATCAGTCCGCAATATGGGTGGCATTTCTATGGAAGAAAGTAAGGATAACAAAAAAGACGAAAAAACCAAACAAACCGAAAAAGTCCAATAATGTTACTCGCGCAATAAGGGGTAGCATTTTCTTTTTTGTCAGAGAGGAAGAGGGAGAGGCTCGTGACAACAAAAAAGCGAATGAACAAGCGAATTTTACTTGTGGGAATGGGAATTTTTCTTGGTTTTATACTTTTGACACTACGCTTGTGGTGGGTACAGGTGGTAGAGGCTGGATGGATTAAAGACAAGGGTGAGGCTCAGTGGAATCGAAAAACGACTTTATTGCCTAAACGAGGAAGCATTCTAGATCGAAATGGGGAAGTTCTTGCTTTTGAGGGACGGGCCTATCTAGTGGAAGCCCAGGTGCGTCCTAAGAAATTGGCAAATGGTCAAAACGACACGGATGATTATGTAAAGGACCCCGTGATGACGGCGATGAAACTAGCTACCGTGATAAATGAACCGCAGTCCAAAATTTTGGAACGTCTTACTAAGAATCCGAATGCAATCTGGGTGAATTTAGGGCCTGAAGCCGCCAAAATAACCTTGGAACAAAAGGAAAAAATCTTAGCTATGCAATACCCTCTAGATGAAAAAGGGGTTAAATCCAAGCAAAATCAATTACCGGGGATCAAAATCTCAGAAACAACCAATCGCTTCTACCCAAAGGGGAAATTCGCAGCTCATGTCTTAGGATTTCTCAATGCTGAAGGAACACCTGTAATGGGGATTGAACGACAATTTAAGAATGATTTGAAGGGTGAGGAAGGCACTCTAAAGATGGTGAAGGATGCGCTAGGCTATCCACTGCCAGATGGACAAACAGAATTTAAAGCTGCAAAAGATGGTCAAAATATCAAGCTTACTCTTGACGATCAGATACAAACATACGTAGAAGAGGCATTAGATAAAACAGATGCGGCATTCCATCCAAAAGGGATGTCAGTAATTGTATCTGATCCAAATACGGGCGAAATCCTCGCGATGGCCAATCGTCCGCAGCATGACCCTAACAATTACCGTTCGATCGTTAATTATATGAATTTCGGTGTGAGCTATACGTTTGAGCCGGGTTCAACCTTTAAGATTATTACACTCGCAGCTTCTATTCAAGAGGGGGTATTTAATTCTAATTGGTCCTTTAAATCAGGACATTATAAGGCATGGAAGACTGGAGCGGCTATCTATGATCATAATCGTATTGGATGGGGCACGATTACCTATTTAAATGGTGTGCAACGTTCCAGTAACGTATTATTTGCTATGCTAGGTAACGAAAAGCTGGGACAATCTAAACTTGAGCATTATTTTAAAGCCTTTGGTTTTGGGAAAAAGACAAATATTCAGTTACCTGCGGAAGAAGTAGGGAACTTAACTAACGTTGAAAAGTTTAATAAATTTTCACCGCGTGACTTGGCTGTTACTCCGATTGGACAAGGGGTAACGGTAACGCCGATCCAGCAGGTCATGGCTGTGGCCGCTATTGCAAATGGTGGTAAATTAATGCAACCACTTATTGTAAAAGAGCGTATCGATCCACGGACGGGTCAGGTAATCGAGCGGTATCAGCCTAAAGAGGTTGGACGTCCGATCTCAGAGGCAACGGCACGTGAAACGCGTAAGATTTTGCAAACAGTCGTTGATGGCGATATAAAGTCAGGAGCGACTGGGCGTAACTTTAAATTGCAGAATTTTAGCGTGGCTGGGAAAACCGGTACAGCACAGAAGTATAATGAGCGAGGAAAAATCATTGATAATAAATATATTTACTCCTTTATTGGATTCGCTCCCGTAGAGAATCCGAGACTGGTTGTTTATATTGTAGTCGATGATCCGGGTGGAGGGGCATCCTATTCAACTGCTAGCAGGGATGTAATTGCGCCCATGTTCCAAGCGATTATGGAGAAAAGCTTGCAATACTTGCAGGAGAAGCCAGATCGAAGTGCCTTGGCTGCTCAAGCTACTGTGGTGGAGGAAAAACGGCTACAAGAATCCACTGTACCTCAACTTACAGGTATCCCGTTAAAGGAAGCGAAGGAACGGGCGAAGCAGGCTGGTTTTAAGGTAGAAGTGGTTGGTCAGGGAACCAATGTAATTAATCAAATTCCAGCCGCGTATGAAAAAGTAGGCAGTACCACGACCATACTGCTTGCCTCCGATGGGAAAGCCTCAATGAAAATGCCTGATTTTAAGGGGAAATCGTTGCGGGAAGTACTAGAGTATGGCAATTTGCTAAATATTGCAGTAAGCGCTACTGGTAGCGGATATGTAGTGGAACAAAACGTAGAAGCGGGTACAATCCTGACAGGAAAAGAGACGATTCAAGTGAAGCTGTCTCCTGCATATGTGTCTGTAGACAAGTAGTTCTAACACTCCTCTTTGGCGAATAGGGTAGGAAAAGACAAACCTTATTGGCAGGGAGGAGTGTTTGCTGTATGCGGGTTTCCAATGTTACCGTGCGTCGGCGCATATTCATTGCACTCGTGGTGGGAATATTCTTGTTTATGGCGATGGTTTCTCGGCTTGGCTACATCCAATTAGTGCAAGGACAATGGTTGCAGGATGAAGCGAATGACCTATGGAGCCGCAATGTCAAATTTGAAGCAAAACGCGGTAACATCAAAGACCGACATGGTGAGGATTTGGTGAAAAATACAACGGTTCCCTCCGTGATGGCCATACCGGCACAAATAAAAAATCCTGAAGAGACAGCTAAGAAGCTCGCCATTATTTTAGGACAGTCAGAGCAAAAGATACTTACTGAAATAAGCAAACGTTCTCAAATGATTGTACGAGTTCCAGGCGGACGAAAAATAACACAGGAAAAAGCGAAGGAAATACAAGCTCTTGCCCTACCAGGAGTGAAAGTAGCAGATGATTCAAAGCGCTTCTACCCAAATGGTTCGTTCTTAGCGCAGGTGCTAGGTTTTACTGGAATTGATAATCAAGGTCTAACTGGGTTGGAAAAGATGTATGATAAAATATTGACGGGTACGCCAGGTCATGTATCCTTTCCTGCAGATGCGGGTGGGCGTGCTATGCCTGGACACGCGGAGAAGTATGTGTCGCCAGTTAATGGCATGGATATGTACCTAACCATTGATAAACAAATTCAGACCTTTATCGAGCGTGAACTAGATCAGGCAATGGTTGCTTATCAGCCAGATGATATTCTGTCGATAGCGATGAATCCAAAAACAGGCGAGATTCTGGGAATGGCTAGCAGACCTACCTATAACCCAGACCGTTATTTAGAGTTTGCACCAGATATTTATAATCGTAATTTACCGATCTGGAAAACGTACGAACCAGGTTCTACATTTAAAATCGTTACATTAGCAGCGTCCTTAAATGAAAAAGTTGTTGATTTGAAAGAAAGCTTTTTCGATCCAGGTCATATAAATGTAGCTGGGACATTTTTACGTTGCTGGAAGAGGCAAGGGCATGGTTCAGAAACGATGCTAGAAGTAGTAGAGAACTCATGTAACCCCGGGTTTGTGGCAATGGGGCAACGTCTTGGAAAAGAAAGGTTGTTTGAATATATCAAAAATTTCGGTTTTGGACAAAAAACCGGCGTTGATTTAATTGGAGAGTCAAATGGAATCTTGTTTAAATTAAGCCGTGTTGGGCCCGTTGAATTAGGAACGACATCGTTTGGGCAGGGGGTATCAGTAACACCGATTCAGCAGATGGCAGCCGTCTCAGCGGCAATCAACGGCGGTAATTTGATGAAACCTTACATTGCCAAAGAGTGGAGGGATAGTGTAACGCACGATATTGTCGCTCGTACAGTACCCACTCAGGTGCGTCAGGTTATTTCCGAGGAAACATCTAAACAGGTGCGCAGCGCATTAGAAAGCGTTGTTTCTCGCGGAACCGGGCATAATGCCTATATTGAAGGCTATCGGGTTGGCGGAAAAACGGGTACTGCCCAAAAATCCGTCAATGGACGTTATGCAGCGAATGAATATATTGTATCCTTTATTGGATTTGCTCCTGCAGATGACCCGCAGATTATCGTATACGTAGCTGTTGATAATCCAAAAGCACAAGCATTTGGAGGTACGATCGCAGCCCCTGTTGTCAAAAATGTGTTAGAATCCAGTCTGCCTTACCTTAATATAGAAAAACGCCCTAGCGATATTGAGCGGGAGATTGCTTACGGAGATAAAAAGTATGTGGAGGTGCCTAATTTAATCGGTATGGCCATCAAAGAAATTGCAAATTCATACTATACAATGCCATTAGAAGTTTCTGGAAAGGGAACTCATGTGATTAAACAGTCTCCGAAACCAGGAATAAAGGTGGAGGAAGGCTCAAAAATTCGCGTCTACCTTGGTGACAAAACGGCCAATTAGCTATACAATAGATGTTCGTAGAGGGAGATAGCTTTTTATCTCCCCTTCTTATCGCATTTCTACTTTTGAAAAGAAACATCTTTTGTCTATACTAGTTGGAGATTGGGGTGCCATTGTATGTTGTTAAGGGAGTTACTTGCTCCTTTGCTAGTCAGTCACATTATGGGTGATGACCAGGTTGTTATCACAGGCATAACGGCTGACTCGCGTAATGTTAAGCCCGGGGACTTATTCATCTGTCTGTCTGGTTTTACTGTAGACGGTCATGAATTTGCAGCCCAAGCGGTAGAAAAGGGAGCAATCGCCATTATAGCTGAGCATGAAATCGAGGTGGACAAAACAGTTGTCATCGTACCAGATTCAAGGCGGGCAATGGCATTCTTAGCGGATCGGTTTTTCGGCTCTCCGTCACAGAAGCTAAAACTGATCGGCGTTACAGGAACCAATGGAAAGACGACGACGACACATTTGATTGATAGAATTTTAACCGACCAACAGAAAAAGACGGGCTTGATTGGAACGATCCATATGCGGATTGGAGATCAAATTGAAAAGGTGAAAAATACGACACCAGATATTATTGATCTACAGTCTAGTTTCCGCCGAATGTTGGATATTCATACGGATTATGCCATTATGGAAGTTTCCTCACACGCTCTTGATATGGGACGTGTACATGGCTGTGATTATCATACAGCGATTTTTACGAACATGACGCAGGATCATTTAGATTATCATAAGACATTTGACAACTATCGTCAGGCAAAATCACTGTTATTTGCTCAATTAGGAAATAGCTATGATCAACAATCGCTCAAAACAGCGATTTTAAATGCAGATGATGAGGTATCGAAGTATTTTGCTCATGTAACACCAGCTCGTGTGCTTACATATGGAATAGATCAGCCAGCGGATGTGAGAGCTGTATCTATCCGTGTTACATCTGCTGGAACTAGCTTTACCGTGCAGAGCTTTGCTGGAGAAGCAACAGTAAATATGAAATTAATGGGCAAGTTTAATGTATATAATGCATTAGCAGCCATTGCAGCTACCCTTGTTGAAGGAGTTCCGCTGGCGGCTGTTATTAAAAGCTTAGAGGAGATTCCAGGGGTAGACGGGCGTTTTGAACCTGTGTCGCTTGGACAGGATTATGCCGTAATCGTTGACTATTCCCATACGCCGGACAGCTTAGAAAATGCACTGGCAACAGCTAAGGAATTTGTAACAGGGCAACTCATCTGTGTGGCGGGCTGCGGTGGAAATCGAGATCGTACGAAACGTCCAATTATGGCTCAGATCGCAACGAAGTACGCTGATTATAGCGTCTTAACCTCAGATAACCCTCGTTTTGAGGAGCCAGAAGCCATCTTGGCTGATATGGTAGGTGGCATCCAGAACGTCGATCAGAAACGCTTCACGACAATTGTGAATCGACGTGAAGCCATTTTCCACGCTATTTCGCAGGCAAAGCCGGGGGACTGTGTCCTCATAGCAGGAAAAGGGCATGAAACCTATCAAGAAAGTAAAGGTGAGATCTTTCCGTTTGATGATCGGGAAGTAGCAAAGGAAGCTATCCATGAACAGAAAAGAAAGTAACAACTATGACTACTCGTTAGCTACTATGCAAGAAAGGAGGTAGGGGCATGCCATTTGATAATGTCTTATTTATAACAATCATTGCAGCCTTTCTCATTGCTGTTTTAATTGGTCCGCTGTTTATTCCCATGCTTCGCCGATTAAAGTTTGGTCAAAGCATTCGTGAAGAAGGCCCCCAATCTCACCAGAAAAAAGCGGGAACACCTACTATGGGGGGAACCATCATTGCTATGGCTCTCCTATTAACCGTGTTAAAATTTTCGAAGTGGAACACGGAGCTGTTGTTTTTGATTATTGTTACGTTTGGATACGGACTTATTGGTTTTCTTGATGATTTTATTAAAATTAAAAGAAAACATAATTTGGGTTTAACCGCGAAGCAAAAGTTCTTAGGCCAAATCCTGTTAGCGATTGGTGCTTACTATTTGCTATTGCAGATGAACCATCCAACAACGCTGACCATTCCAGGAACATCGTTAGGAATTGATCTGGGACTGTTCTATTTCCCTTTCCTTGTTTTTTTACTTGTGGGAAGTACAAACGCTGTTAATCTTACAGATGGCTTGGATGGATTGCTGGCAGGAACTAGTGCCATTGCTTTTGGAGCCTATGCGATTATTGCTTGGAATGCATCGAATATGGATACGGCTATCTTCAGTGCAGCGGTTGTTGGCTCTGTTCTAGGCTTTCTCGTGTTTAATGCTCATCCGGCACGGGTATTTATGGGTGACACTGGCTCGCTTGCCCTAGGGGGAGCGCTGGCTGGGATAGCGATCATGACCAAAACAGAGTTGCTGCTGGCGATTATCGGAATTGTTTTTGTCATTGAAACACTATCCGTTATTATTCAAGTTATATCTTTTAAAACTCGCGGAAAACGCGTTTTCCGTATGAGCCCCTTACACCATCATTTTGAGCTAACTGGCTGGTCTGAATGGCGTGTGGTGGTAACATTTTGGCTTGTAGGCATTCTATTTGCCGGATTAGGTGTTTATTTAGAGGTGATACGTTAACATGGATATGTATAGAGGAAAGCTCGTTGTTGTATTAGGTCTGGCGAAAAGCGGTGTGGCGGTTGCAAAACTGTTACACCGTTTTGGTGCTATTGTCATCGTAAATGATCAAAAAACACGTGAGGAAGCTACTGGATATGAAGAGCTAGAAGAGCTGGGGGTACAAGTGATTACGGGCGGACATCCGGATGATCTCATCTCCAAGGATGTAGCTTTAGTGGTAAAAAATCCTGGGATTCCTTATGAATCAAAACCAGTTCAGCAGGCATTAGCCATGTCTATACCAGTGATTACAGAAGTAGAGCTAGCCTATCGTTTGTCCAAAGCGCCATTAATCGGTATTACTGGCTCAAATGGGAAAACGACCACGACTACATTAGTAGGACTTATTTTGCACGCAGCTTCTGTGGATGCTATCGTTGGTGGAAATATTGGCACGGTGTTATGTAGTTTGGCGGAAGAGATGAAGCCGGATCAGTATTTAGTGGCTGAATTAAGTAGCTTTCAATTGATGGGAACCGATACATTCCGTCCTCATATTGCTACGATCTTAAATCTGTATCCAGCCCATCTGGATTATCATCATTCGTTTGAGGAGTATACCAAGGCAAAGTGTAAAATTTTTGCCAATCAGACGGAAGAGGATTATGCAGTTCTGCCATATGATCATGAACCCGTGATGAAGGTTTGCCAAAACATTCGAGCAAAAGCCTTCTATGTAAGTATTAAGCAAGAGGTTCCTTGCGGCGCATTTATCAAGGATGGCATTGTCTACTTTAAAAATGAGGACGGCAAGCTAGACGAGATTATGAAAGCTACAGAAATCTCATTGCCCGGGGAATTTAATCAGGAAAATGCTCTAGCAGCTATCGTGATGAGTAAATTAGCCGGAGCAGACTACGATGCAATGAAGCATGTATTACGCAGCTTTAGCGGTGTTGAACATCGTTTAGAATATGTCGATACGATTGCTGGTGTAAAATATTACAACAATTCAAAAGCTACTAACTCCGAAGCTGCTATTCGTGGGATTGAGGCATTTGGGGAGCCGGTTGTTCTTATTGCTGGTGGACTTGACCGGGGTGTAGATTTTGCTGAGTTAGTTCCACCACTACAAAACAAAGTAAAAGCAATTATCACTTATGGGCAAACATCTCCCATTTTACAGAAAAGAGCCGAAGAAGCAGGGATTGAACTTCGTTTTGCCGTCGATACTGTTGATAGTGCTGTTAAACAAGCAGCGGCTATCGCGGAAGCGAACGACGTGGTCTTGTTAAGCCCGGCTTGTGCTAGTTGGGATATGTTTCCTTCCTATGAAGTAAGAGGGAGCATGTTTAAGGATAGCGTGCATAAACTTAAAAACAAGCCTATATAAACCTGTCCCTTTGTAAGCTCAGACAAAAATGATAGCAAAGGGACGACGTACGAAAGGATGGCTTGCGATGAGTAAAGTACGTTCTGCCCCTGATTTTGTTATTATTTTTGTCACCCTTTTCCTACTAGGAATCGGGATTGTGATGGTTTACAGCGCCAGTGCCGTATTTGCCCAGCACAAATTCCAAGACCCGTACTTTTTTACCAAGCGGCAGATCATCTTCGCGATATTGGGGATTGTTTCCATGTATGTGATGATGAACATTGACTATTGGGTATGGAAGAAATGGGCCAAGGCTGGATTTATCGTAAGTCTGGCGTTGCTCGTGGTGGTTTTGGTTATTGGGCGAGAGGTTAATGGTTCAAAAAGTTGGCTTGGCTTTGGGTCCTTCGGCATTCAGCCCGGGGAATTTGCTAAATTTGGGGTTGCGGCTTTTTTAGCGAGATGGCTATCGGATAATCAAAAGAATATTGTTTACTTTAAAAAAGGACTGTTTCCTGCGTTGATAATCCCAGTTGCATGTTTCGGGTTGATTATGTTACAACCTGATTTAGGGACTGGAAGTGTGTTGATGGGAATGGCAATTCTAATGATCTTTGCCTCCGGAGCAAGAATAAGCCATTTTGTCGGGTTAGGGATGTTTGGCGTTATTGGTTTTGTCGGACTAATTCTGTCAGCACCATATCGAATGGCCCGGATTACTTCTTTTCTTGATCCGTGGTCGGACCCTTTAGGTTCGGGCTATCAAATCATTCAGTCATTATATGCAATTGGGCCAGGAGGTCTGTTAGGACTTGGATTGGGAGAGAGCAGGCAAAAGTTTTCCTACTTACCGGAGCCGTACAATGACTTTATTTTCTCCATTATTTCTGAGGAATTAGGCTTTGTTGGTGGGACGCTGGTACTCCTATTATTTTTGTTGCTGTTATGGCGAGGCATGCGAGTAGCGATTACTGCTCCTGATTTGTTTGGGAATTTGCTTGCTCTAGCTATTATCGGCATGATCGGCATCCAAGTAACGATTAATGTAGGCGTTGTAACGGGGATGTTTCCTGTAACGGGTATTACCTTGCCATTTTTAAGCTACGGTGGCTCCTCGTTGACGCTCATGCTAACACAGGTAGGCATCCTGCTAAACATCTCCCGCTTTTCCAGATGACAGATAACATAAAGAGAGATGGGTGATATTATGAGAGTCGTGTTAACAGGGGGAGGAACTGGAGGGCACATCTATCCGGCGCTTGCGGTTGCAAAAGAAATTTTGCGTCATGAACCGCAAGCTGCCTTTTTGTATATTGGTACCCATAAAGGGTTGGAATCCACGATTGTTCCTAAATTTAACATTCCCTTTCAAGCAGTAGAGATAGCAGGCTTTAAGCGAAAACTCTCTTTTGATAATGTGCGCACAATCCTGAAGTTTATACGTGCGGTATCTGATTCAAAACGGATGCTCAAAGAATGTAAACCGGATGTGGTGATCGGTACAGGAGGTTATGTTTGTGGCCCTGTTGTGTATGCCGCAGCTAAGCTTGGTATTCCGACAATTATTCACGAACAAAATATTGTACCTGGGATTACAAATAAATTTTTATCGCGTTATGTGAAGCAGGTAGCGGTCTCTTTTGAGGAGTCGTTGCCGTTTTTTCCACAGAAAAAAACAAGCTTTATTGGTAATCCGCGAGCTACGGAAGTCATACATAGCGATCCTAGTAAAGGGAGAAGCATGCTAGGGCTACCAAGTGACAAAAAGATCGTGCTTGTTGTGGGAGGAAGTCGCGGTGCTAAAGCGATCAATGAGGTGACACTTGCATCACTGGCTCAGTTTCATACGTATTCTGACTGTCACTTTGTCTATGTAACAGGCGCTGTGCATTATGAATCGATAAAGGAACGTATTGATAAAATGACAAACCGACCAAGCAACTTTACGCTGGTTCCATACGTCGATCATATGCCAGATCTGCTTGCAGCAACGCATGTCATCATCAATCGAGCTGGAGCTTCTTTTTTAGCAGAGATTACGGCGCTTGGTATTCCGTCCATTCTCATTCCATCTCCGTATGTAACAAATAACCATCAGGAGAAAAATGCACGAGGCCTAGAAAGAGCTGGTGCAGCAGCTGTTATCGTTGAAAAAGACTTAACCTCAGAGAAATTGATGTCCACGCTTCACAGTATGTTGACAGATGAACAAAAGTGGAGCAATATGCAAAAAGCATCACTCTCATTAGGGATGCCGGAAGCTGCAAGTAATCTTTATCAACAGATAGTAAAAGTCGTAAATCGCTAATAATAGGCGTTTGTCACGCTAGATCGGAAATGCGCATAGTATGAGAGCAAACGCGTGATTGAAAAAGTTCCGACCTAGCATTTGTGTCAGGAGGTTCTTATGAAGCATGTAGCAGAAGCATTAGAACAAGCAAATGTTGGAAAGGTATGGGTTGAAGAACCTCTCGCCAAGCATACGACATGGCGAATAGGGGGACCGGCAGACCTGATGATCCAGCCTACAGATAAAGAAGCGCTCATTCGAGCGGTTCAAATTATCCATCAACATGAAATTCCCTGGACTGTTATTGGACGCGGTTCCAACCTTCTAGTGAGGGATGGAGGGATACGTGGAGCCGTGTTTAAGGTGGCTCAGGGTTTAAGTCACTGCGAGTTTCAGGGAGAAACGGTGTGTGTTGGTGCAGGGTACTCTATGGTACGCTTAGCAGTAGAGGCAGGAAAGCAGGGCTTAACTGGATTAGAATTTGCAGGCGGGATTCCTGGATCTGTTGGAGGAGCTGTCTACATGAATGCCGGGGCGCATGGATCTGATCTTTCACGTATTCTAACAAGTGCCGAAATCCTTTTCAACGATGGAGAGACGAAGATAGTGAGCAAGGAAGAGATGCAGTTTAGCTACCGCACATCCCTATTGCAGCAACGCAAGGGTATAGTTATCGAAGCTACTCTTCAATTACAGACAGGTGACCGCAGAGAGATTGCTAAGTCGCTAGCAAAGTTTAAAGATCGTCGGCTCAGTACGCAACCTTTCAACTCGCCTTGTGCGGGGAGCGTGTTCCGTAATCCGCCTGGAGATCATGCAGGACGTCTGATTGAAGCGTCAGGGCTAAAAGGCTTTACCATTGGGGGAGCTCAGATATCAGAGATGCATGCTAACTTCATCGTAAATCGAGGAGGGGCCACGGCGACCGACGTCCTCACCCTAATTGAGTATGCTCGTGCTACGGTACTGAAAAACTTCAACGTGGATTTGCATACGGAGGTTTTGGTGATCGGCGAGGGGTAACACGGAGGTGAAAGTTTGGAAGCTTTTGCTATCGAAGGTGGAAAACCTCTGTCCGGAACGCTACGGATTCATGGAGCCAAAAATGCTGCTCTGCCAATTCTAGCTGCGACTGTACTCGCTGAAGGGCAGTTTCATATCTACGATGTACCACATTTGAAGGACATAGAAGTAATGCTCAAAATTTTGAGCGAAATTGGAGCGAGGGTAAGCCACGAGGATCATACAGTCACGGTTGATACGACAGGTGTCAATCAGACTCAAGTACCTGAAGATTTAATGGGACAAATGCGTTCTTCCATTTTTCTTATGGGGCCACTATTAGCCCGGCTAGGGGAGGTAACCATTTCACGTCCAGGAGGCTGCGCCATCGGGGAGAGAAGAATTGACCTTCATCTCTCAGGTCTAGCTGCTTTAGGTGCCCAATACACTGATGCTGAGGGCTATATTACTTTCCGTTCACCAGCGCTCGAAGGTACTAAAATATTCTTAACGTTTCCAAGTGTAGGTGCAACGGAGAATATTATGATGGCTGCTGTTTTGGCAAAAGGTACGACCCGGATTTATAATGCCGCACGCGAGCCCGAAATCATTGATCTGCAAAATTTCCTAAATTCAATGGGAGCAAAAGTCCGCGGAGCAGGAACGGATACCATAGAGATTGACGGTGTTCCAAGGCTGAGAGCCATCAGTTATCGTGTTATCCCGGACCGGATCGTGACGGGCACGCATCTGTTAGCTGTAGGATTGTCAAAAGGGCATATAGAACTGAGTAATACAATTCCAGAACATTTGACAGCTTTGGTTGAATTGGTACGTGGCAGCGGTGTTGAAATCAAAACATACCATGATATAATGGAGATAAAAAACACTTCTCGTCCACGGGCGATTAATCGCATTATGACGTCTCCCTATCCTGGTTTTCCAACTGATTTGCAAGCACAGATGATGGTTTTTCTGTCTTTAGCAGATGGAACCAGTCTGATGAAGGAGACAGTGTTCGAAGGCAGATTTAGGCATGTGACTGAATTAGAGAGAATGGGTGCTTCCATCTTTGTTGACCTAGGAACAGCTTTTATCCGTGGTGTGGATAGATTTTATGGGGCTACAGTGGAAGCTACAGACCTGCGTGCAGGAGCTGCACTCGTATTGGCTGGTTTAGCTGCCCAAGGCACTACTATTGTTGAACAAACGCAGCATATAGATCGAGGGTACGAACGTATCGAGAAACAACTGCAACAGTTGGGTGCTTCTATCTCTCGTATAACCATATAGCATACAAAAGTGGGGGAGCGGCATGGATGTTATGCCGCTTTTCACGCTGTAAATGGATAGGGAATTGCGAACTGTAGGGGGGAGAATATTTGAATAGGTATAAAGACGACAGAATACCGCTCGTTAAAAATGCTACACCACGTAAGAAAAAAGGAAACCGCCGTTTAATTATTATCCTGGCTATCTTTTTCGTACTAGTCTTAAGCGTAGTATTCTTCCGCTCTCCTTACAGTAAGGTAACTGATATTCAAGTCTATGGTAACATCTTATACACGAAGGAGCAGATTATTCAGGCGTCTACTCTTACCAACGGCATGCAGTTTTTAAATGTGTGGGATAGTGATGTGGAAGCGGGTATTTCCACATTGAAGGGCATTAAAGATATCTCGATTTCCCGTGATTTCCCCGGTGTTATTCGCTTAAATATTCAAGAATACCGCCGAACAGCCTTGTATGTAAATGGACAAAAGCAACCGGGCTATTTATTAGAGGATGGGACGATTTTAACTCCCCCAACCCAAACGCTTATGATGGACAGACCTATTATTCAATCTTGGTCTAGTAAAGATCCAAAAACGTTAAAGCAGTTAGCCGAAGCTCTTATTTCACTACAAGGCGGCGTTCTCCACCAAATCTCTGATCTATCGCTATTGCCTACCAAATATGATAGTCAGCAAGTGGTGCTAAATATGCGCGATGGAAATGAAATTCGTAGCACTCTCTCTCAGCTAAAGAAAAAACTGCCCTGGTACCCCTCTATTGTGCAGGAGATTCCCAAGGGTCAAAAAGGAATTGTTAACCTTTTAGATGTGACGTGGTTTGAGGAATACAGTCATCATGTGACGAACCAACAACAATTACAGCAGCTAACAAATCCTGATGGTAGCTTAATAAATGAGCCAGGGACAGACACGTCTGCTAATGGAGATACACAAAATCGAACGCAGGATCAATCTTCGCAAACAACGGACAACAACGATCCAAATAATCGGAACCAGCAGAATGGACAAAATACAAACAATCGACAAAATGGCATTCAGAATAATGGAAATGGTAACCAAAATGAAGGAAGCTCGAATAACTCAAGCCTAAATAATCAAAGCACAGGCAATAGCCAGAATGAGAATCAGAACCAAAACCAGAACCAAAACCAGAACCAAAACCAGAACCAAAACCAGAACAATAGCCAAAGCAACAACGCGGCCAATAGGAACCAAAATACCGATTCAACAGAAGAAACGACCACATCTTTTGAATAAAAATCGAGGAGTTCAAGCAACTAATAAAGCCAGCTAAGTGTCTAGAAGGAAAATGAAAGGTGACAAAAGGCATGCGAGTTAGGAAATTTCATGTTTATCTTACGCTGGTCATGTTTAGTACCGGATTTCTGATGGCTAACTCCATCGAGCTGACCCAGCTACATAAAAAAGTGGTGCAAACAGAAAAAGAATTTCAACAGGAAACCAAGCTGAATGAACGCATTATTGCAGAACGGGAAAAGAATCGGGCACTTGAGCAGCAATATGCAGATACTCAGCGCAAAATATCTCAGGTAGAGACAGCGATGGCCAATCATCAATCAGAAGCGGCAGCTCTCTTAACAGCACTAGACCGCGCGCGTTTGCTAGCTGGAACGGTACCAGCGACAGGAGCTGGTGTAATGGTTACCCTTCGAGATAACCCTAGTCCGATTAGCACGAATGTTGTACAAAATATCGTACATGAACAAGACATTTGGAGAGTGGTTAATGAGCTATTTGTTGCTGGAGCAGAGGGAATCAGTGTGAATGACCAACGCCTGGTTACCAGCTCCTCGATTCGTTGCGTTGGACCTACTGTGATTGTAAACGGGGTAAAATCAGCAGCGCCCTTTGTGATTAAAGCAGTGGGAGACCCTGGTACTTTAGAAGGAGCGCTTCATTTACCAGGCGGGGTGATTGATTCTTTTGAAGGGTTTATAAAAATTGAAACAGCGAAGAAAGATTCCATTGAACTACCTGCTTTTGTAGGTGATGTGAAAATGGGAACAAGCTCTTCCTCCTAACAGGTGATACCATGCTGGAAAACCGTAAAATTACGTTTATATTAACCATTATTAGTGCTATCATAGGAATTATGCTAGCAACCCAAATTCAGAGCACAAAACATCCTAAACAAGCGGATGCGAGAAGTGTGATTGAACTTCGTAAAGCTCTACTGAAAGAACAAGAAAAAAGTAAGAACCTTTTAGCCGATATATCTAAACAGGGAGAACTTTTAGCCCAATATGAAGCATCCCTAAGTTCTGTAGAGACAATCGGTGTTATGAAAGAAGAATTAAACCGAACCAAAAAATTAGCAGGTCTTGATGTTGTAGAAGGAAAGGGTATTATCATTCGTATTGAAAACATGGAGGTGCCACCTGGCAATCAGTGGGAAGGAGACGCTCCACACGAATTAGCATCGAACCTGATGCTTGATGTTGACTTACGCTGGCTGACCAATGAGCTTTTAGCAAATGGAGCTACTGTGATTGCTATTAATAATAATCGACTTATTTCTAATAGTTCAATCCGAAATGTAGGCGAAGAAATCCAAGTGGATACAAAAACGATCCGCTTGCCTTATGAAATTAAGGCACTTGGAGATCCAGAAACCTTACTGAGCAGCATGAAGCTAGAAGGGGTTGAAAGCACGTTTCAATCGATGAATAAAATTGTAAAAATGGAAGCACAGGATCATCTAATTATCCCGCCTTTCACAGGGAACAAGCAGATGCGGTTCATGAAACCGGTGAAGTCAAAAGGAGATTCATAATAATGTGGTTGCCGATTGTAGGTTTGATTGCAGGAGTAATAGCGGGATTTTATCTAAACATCAATGTACCTCAAGAATATAGTAGCTATGTATCAATTGCATTGTTAGCTGGTTTGGATACGATTTTTGGTGGCATTCGGTCTTATTTGGAGCGAGTGTTTAATGTTCGGGTCTTTTTATCTGGGTTCTTTTTCAATACGCTGTTTGCCGCTGGATTAGCTTTTTTAGGAGCTTTTCTCGGTATTGATCTATACATGGCAGCGATTGTTGCATTTGGGGTACGTTTATTTAATAATCTGGCTATCATTCGTCGCATTCTGCTGGCCAAATGGTTAAATAAGCGTGATGTGTAAATAAATAAGCATCGGGTTCAACCAAATTATAACTTGGTTACAATTACCATTGTGATTTTTAAAAAAGATTGTAAGAAAAAAAAGGGAATGGGTATCCTGTGTGGAATAAAATATGCAGATGTCATCACTTATTTAAAGTACAAGTTGAACTAGGGGAGGTGTCACTGGTTTGGTAAACAGTCAAAATGATCTTATTGTCAGCATCGATATTGGTACCTCTAAAGTACGCGTTATGATTGGGGAAGTAAATAACGGTAATATCAATATTATTGGTGTAGGCCAATCCCATTCAGAAGGCATTAGCAGAGGAACTATTGTAGATATCGACCAAACCGTGCATGCAATCCGAGAAGCAGTCGATCATGCTGAACGTATGGTAGGGGTAACAATTGAAGACGTTTATGTCGGAATCTCTGGCACCCATATAGAGCTATTCGAAACGCAGGGCGTGGTAGCCGTTTCCAGTGAAGACCGCGAGATTCGTGAAGAGGATATTGATCGTGTCGTTCAAGCTGCAAAGGTTGTCGCACTTCCGCCAGATCGTGAAATTATCGATGTCGTACCGACGGAATTTGTTGTTGATGGGTTAGGAAAGATAAAAGATCCTCGGGGAATGATCGGTGTTCGTCTTGAAATGGAGGGTACTATTGTCACCGGATCCAAAACAGTGATCCACAATGTTGTACGATGTGCACAACGAGCTGATTTGCAAGTTGCGGGTATCTTTTTGCAACCATTGGCTGCAAGCTCGGTCGCATTGACTAAGGACGATAAGAATCTAGGTGTTGTTCTAGTTGATATTGGCGCGGGCTCGACCACCATCGCAATCTTTGAACAGGGTCAATTAGTAGCTACTTCCACCCTCGCAATTGGTGGAGACCATATCACCAATGATATTGCTCTCGGTTTACGCACACATACAGAAGTAGCAGAAAAAATGAAACGAAAACATGGATGTGCTCTGATTGATGAAGCATCCGATGAAGAAAAATTCAAGGTAACGCGTATCGGCAGCGAAGTGGAAAAACAATTCACTCAAGTCGATCTTGCCAATATTATCGAACCACGTGCCGCAGAGATTTTCAATTTGATTGAAGACGAAGTGTATCGTCTTGGGTTCCAGAATGAAATCGCTGGTGGATATGTTTTAACCGGTGGCACGGTTTGCATGCCGGGTATGTTGGAGCTTGCGAATGAAGAGCTTGCAGCACCTGTACGCATTGCTATACCGGATTATATTGGTGTGCGTGACCCGGGATATACCATCGGTGTGGGCCTCATTCAATATGCCTCGATGCTGACGAATTATACGGCCAAGAAGCCTGCCCCTGCAAAAGCGGCAAGCCGTCCGGCACCTTCAGCACCGAAACGGGATTCTCAAGGGAATTTCATTGAAAAGATGAAGAATTGGTTTAGCGAATTCATTTAAACAAACCAACCGAACAGATAAAGAAGTTCAATAAAATTCGCCCCGTCGTCCTACAACAACGGGTTTTTAACAAAATTGAGAAAAGCGTGTATGAATGAATGAGGAGGAACTTTCAAGATGCTCGAATTTGACTTGGATATGGAACAATTAGCGCAAATCAAGGTTATTGGTTGTGGCGGCGGTGGCAGCAATGCTGTAAACCGAATGATTGCAGGCGGAGTAAAAGGTGTTGAATTCATTACGGTGAATACTGATGCCCAGGCGCTGCACCTGTCTAACGCTGATATCAAGCTACAAATCGGGGAGAAGCTGACACGTGGTCTTGGTGCAGGTGCGAATCCTGATGTAGGTAAGAAGGCAGCAGAGGAAAGCCGCGAATTGGTTGAGAATGCACTGCGCGGGTCTGATATGGTATTTGTTACTGCAGGAATGGGTGGAGGTACCGGTACTGGTGCAGCCCCTGTGATTGCTGAAATTGCTAAAGAATTAGGTGCTTTAACAGTTGGGGTAGTAACAAGACCGTTCTCTTTTGAAGGACGTAAACGCTCTTTGCAAGCTGAAGCGGGTATTGCTGCTTTAAAAGAAAAAGTAGATACACTCATTGTTATTCCAAATGATCGTCTACTTGAAATCGTTGATAAAAATACGCCTATGCTAGAAGCTTTCCGAACAGCTGATAATGTACTAAGTCAAGGTGTACAGGGTATCTCTGATTTGATTGCAACCCCTGGTTTGATTAACCTTGACTTTGCTGATGTCAAAACCATTATGACCGAGCGTGGATCTGCTCTTATGGGTATTGGTGTCGCTAGTGGAGAAAATCGTGCAGCAGAGGCCGCACGTAAAGCAATCTCCAGTCCATTACTAGAAACATCTATTGATGGAGCTCGTGGTGTACTTATGAACATTACGGGTGGTACTAGCTTGAGCTTGTATGAGGTAAATGAAGCAGCCGATATCGTTTCCTCTGCAGCGGACCCAGAAGTAAACATGATTTTCGGTGCGGTTATTAACGAAGATTTAAAAAATGAAATCCTAGTAACAGTAATCGCAACTGGTTTTGCTGATAACCAACGCCATGTTGCAACGGCAACACGCCGCCCGCAGGCTGAGCTACAACAACAAGCTACTCGTAGCGCAGCACCGCAACAACCATCCGTTCCTTCACGTTCTCGTGAAATGGAAGAAGACAAGTCTATTAATCTAAGCAACTTGGATAATCTAGACATCCCGGCATTCTTGCGTAATCGTCGTCGTAAGAAATAATAAATCGGATAAAATAGTGTAGAGAAAGAATAAAGCTTCATCTACAACTAACAAGCATAGAAAAACCTTGTTTTCTGTAAAGAGAGCAAGGTTTTTTTGTTATTTTATTTATAGCATATGAAATTAAAAAACTTTATTTTTGAAAAATGTTAATGAAGGCAGCTTCAGAAAAGGGAGCAGCTTTCCTATGTAGTTGAAATGTCATTCCATCGAAATGTAGATTGGTCATAAAAGAGTTGAAAATAAGTGGTTTTTTCATGTTTTAGCTGAGAAATCTTCCAGATGAAAGTGCTGGCTAAAAGCTGTGTACCCCGTCCTAGGTAACTATCAAAAAATCATTAGTTGTTTACGTTTCATCCTTCCCAATTCTACTTTAAGAAATGAGTTTACTAGAATCTGCTGAGGGCTTTCTTTTTTATAAATTTATAAGCAAGGGCGATTGTTTTTAGGTCAAGAATTCTATTGATTGGTAACCCAGCCTATTGTCAAGGAAAACGGGATTATTTCACCATGTTTTTTCAACAAAAAAAGGGAAAAAATGCGGTCAAGTTTTGACAGACTTTACATATACATTGAGATATACTGTTTTTGCCAGACGGAGGTGAAGACAGTACATGGTCGTCTATCTGGATATCATTCTACTCCTGAATTTTGTAATTGATGCCTTATTATTATGGTTTACCGCTTTTTTTCGAAAAGAACGCATCATTTGGTGGAGATTGTTGCTTGCATCAGCAGTAGGAAGCTGTTATGTGGCCTTTTACTTTTTTCCAGCCTTTTCAGGAATATATGCGTGGTTTACAAAGCTACTTTTCTCTCTATTTATTTTATGGATTGCATTTGGTTTTAAACGACTTACACACTTTTTACATCATCTGGCTATTTTTTATTTTGTTTCCTTTGTTTTTGGAGGAGGGGTATATGCCCTTACTCTATTGACTACGAGTCAACATGAAATTATCCAAGGCATCTTGGTGACTCATAACGATAGTTTTGGAGTAGGAACAAAGCCAACATTACTTATCGTGTGTCTAGGGGTTGTGCTGGTATTTCTGCTAAGCAGGAAAAGCTATCAGTCAATTCAGGAACCACGAAAAATAGAAGCATTTTTAGTGGAGGTAGAGGTGAAAATCTCCAGTCAAGTAATTATATGCCGGGGATTGGTTGATACGGGCAACCAATTACATGAACCCATAACGCGTATCCCTGTCATGGTTATGGAGTCTCGATTATTTGAACAAATTTTGCCATTACCTATTTTAGAAGTAGCAAGAGAGGAGGGGGAGAAACTTCAGAGATTGGAGAAAACACTGGATGAACTTCCGCTGGAGTGGCAAGGGAAACTACGCCTCGTACCGTTTCGGAGTGTGTCTAGGGGAATGGATTTCATGGTAGCCATTCGTCCAGAGCAGGTGACAGTAATACACAATGGGCTGCGCCTCGCTTCAGAACGTGTATTAATTGGGTTAAACCCCATTGCCTTATCAGCAGACGGCAGATATGAATCAATTGTGCATCCCGCATTAATCCAACGCCAGGAAATAAATGAAGTCACCCATGATATTGAACCAGTTCAACCAGCTAACAAGATAAAAGGAATTCATACATCATCATTAGAACAGGAGGGCTAGCATGTACGTAAAAATTTGTCTATATGTCCAATTAATGTGGTATCGCATCTTGCTCAAAATTGGAGTGAAAGCAGAAGAAATCTATTACATAGGTGGCAGTGAAGCGCTTCCCCCGCCCCTAACACGCGAAGAAGAAGAAGTCTTGCTCGCTCGCCTTCCATCCGGTGATGGAGCCGTTCGAAGTATGTTGATTGAACGCAATCTACGCCTAGTTGTTTATATTGCCCGAAAATTTGAAAATACGGGTATTAACATTGAGGATTTGGTTAGTATTGGGACGATTGGTCTAATTAAAGCAGTGAATACTTTTGATCCTGAAAAAAACATCAAACTGGCTACCTATGCTTCTCGTTGTATTGAAAACGAAATTCTGATGTATTTGCGTCGTAATAATAAGATACGTTCAGAAGTATCATTTGATGAACCTTTAAATATTGATTGGGATGGAAATGAGCTATTGCTCTCGGACGTTCTGGGCACAGAAAATGATACGATCTACAAAAATATTGAGGATCAGGTGGACAGAAAATTATTGCATAAAGCGCTCGACAAGCTCTCTGACCGAGAGCGGGTGATTATGGAATTACGCTTTGGATTAGCGGGAGAAGAGGAGAAGACGCAAAAGGATGTGGCTGATCTCTTAGGTATCTCACAATCGTATATTTCGCGTTTAGAAAAGCGAATAATCAAACGACTACGAAAAGAATTTAACAAAATGGTGTGACGCATAATTTATGAACCTCTGGAAATACTGTTCCTATCCATACCAGAAAGTGGTTTTTACAAAACCATTTTCCCTGCCGCCCTGTTTTTTTAAACGGGATCATTTGCTCCTTTTTCTTGCATGCAAAAGTGAGAGGGCAATAAGGCAGAGTACATACGGATAGGGACTTTTTTTCTCTGAGGAGGGAATGGTGTGTCGCGCAACAAGGTTGAGATTTGTGGAGTAGACACTTCAAAGCTTCCGGTACTAAACAACAAAGAAATGCGGGAGCTCTTTGAACGATTACAGAGCGGTGAGCACTCTGCCAGAGAAAAGTTGGTGAATGGGAACCTACGTCTGGTGTTAAGTGTTATTCAACGGTTTAATAATCGGGGAGAATATGTAGACGATCTGTTTCAGGTGGGATGTATCGGTTTGATGAAGGCGATTGACAATTTTGATCTTGGGCAGAACGTTAAATTTTCGACATATGCTGTTCCAATGATTATAGGAGAAATCAGACGATACCTGCGCGATAACAATCCGATTCGCGTATCGCGCTCCCTGAGAGATATTGCTTATAAAGCGTTGCAAGTACGCGACAGTTTGACGAATAAGCACTCTCGCGAACCCACCATCGTGGAAATTTCTAGTGCCTTAAATGTATCGAAAGAAGATGTCGTGTTTGCTCTCGATGCAATTCAGGACCCCGTTTCTTTATTTGAACCGATCTATCAGGACGGAGGAGATCCTATCTTTGTAATGGATCAGATCAGTGATGAAAAAAACAAGGATATCTTCTGGGTAGAGGAGATTGCTCTTCGGGAAGGCATGCAACGTTTAGGGGATCGAGAAAAAATGATTTTGTCCATGCGCTTCTATGAAGGAAAAACTCAGATGGAAGTAGCAGAGGAAATTGGGATATCGCAAGCACAGGTCTCAAGATTGGAAAAAGCGGCGATTTCCCATATGCAAAAGCATGTTCAATCCTAGCTGATATAGCACCCAAAGAATGAACGAAAGGCCAGTTCCCATTGGCAGAATTATAGCAGGCTTTATACCCATGCCTTGTTCAAGTGATAACATATTTCTTGAACAGGGCTATTTTTAATGGAACTACTTTTTAAAACGAAAGGCACATATACATAATAGCGAGAGCTTGGAAGGAGAGTAGTTGAAAAGAAAGAGTGGTGAATTCCTATGGTGAAAATTTCAGAATTTCAAATCAAAGAAGTCGTTAACATTATAGATGGGAAGCGTTTAGGACAAATTTCTGATTTAGAAATCGATTTAAAAGCAGGGCGTGTCGATGCGATTGTCGTTCCAGGTGAAGGTCGTTTCTTCGGATTGTTTGCAGGCTCAAATGAGTATGTTATTCCTTGGCGAAATATTGTTAAGATTGGGAAGGATGTTGTACTGGTTCGATTAGAGGAACCCATTAAACTGGAGTCCAAGCATGCTGATGAGGAGCTTTCCTAAAAATTGACGAAAAGCAAAACAGATATCGAAAAATCAGAGTGATTTACTTGCCCTGACCGCTACAAAACCAGTAAGATATTAGATAGGGTAATATGAGAGGAGAGCAGATACATGGAGCCATTTCAGTTAGACAATACGACTCGCACTTTGCATGTAAAGAAATGGGAGTCTGCTTATCCTGGACTGACAGCAGGATTTACGACAAGATGGGGGATACAGAATACGGATAGCCCACAAATGTGCAATATGGGATTACATGTGGGAGATGATCCTAACCATGTCATTAAAAATCGACGACAACTTGCTGATCAACAGGGATTTTCGTTTGAAACATGGACCTGCGCTGATCAGATACACGGTAATAAAGTAACCAAAATTTCTGCCGGCCAGATTGGAGCCGGCAGAGATAGTTTAGAGAGTGTCATTACAAATACAGATGGCTTATATACCAATGAGCAAGGGGTTTTCTTAACCTCCTTTTATGCGGATTGTGTCCCTCTCTTTTTTCTTGACCCAATCCGCAATGCGATAGGACTGGCTCATGCAGGATGGAAGGGCACAGTTTCCTTAATTGGGCGGGAAATGATAGAGGCTTTTCGTCGGGAGTATCAATCGAATCCAGAGGATATCTATGTAGCAATTGGACCTAGTATCGGGGCCTGCTGCTATGAAGTAGACGAGCGCGTAATGATGCAGGCTCGTACAGCTGCTTCTAGCTGGGAGCAAGCTGTACAGCCTAGTCACAAAACCAGTCATTACATGCTAGATTTACGCCAGTTAAATCAGGTAATAGTGGAAGAGGCGGGAGTTCCTGCCGATCATATTAGTACGACACATTATTGCACAAGCTGTCGCAACGATTTGTTTTTTTCGCATCGAAAGGATCGAGGGAACACAGGTAGAATGGCTTCATTTATTGGATGGAAGGAGCAAACAACATGACTAGAATGGTAGCAAAAGCTACAGTTGAACAGCGTTTGGTCGATATTGAACAGAAAATATCGGCAGCTTGTAAGCGGTCAAATCGTCAGCGCGAAGAGGTAAAAGTCGTAGCTGTGACGAAATATGTAGATACCCCCGCAATCGGGGAAATTATCGCCGCTGGGCTAACCCACATTGGGGAAAATCGGATTCAAGATGCCCTTCCAAAGTACGAAGCGTATAAAGACAAGGCGGTTTGGCACTATATCGGTCATTTACAAACAAACAAGGTCAAAGATGTAGTGGGGCGTTTTACTTACATACATTCTCTAGACAGATTATCGTTGGCTCAAGAAATAGAAAAACGTGCTAGTAAGCTAGGAATCGTCGTTTCTTGCTTTTTACAAATAAATATTTCCCAAGAGGAAACAAAATTTGGTTTACATCCAGATGATGTCTTGGCTTTTGTCAAAGAAATTAGTAATATGGAACACATAAGCGTTGATGGATTAATGACCATGGCACCGCAAACAGAAGACCCCGAAGAGATTCGGTACGTGTTTCGGGGCTTGCGCGAATGGCAACAACGACTCAAAGAATGCAATTTACCTCGAGTGACTGTCCAAGAATTATCCATGGGCATGTCAGGAGATTTTGAGATCGCTATTGAAGAAGGAGCCACGTTTGTGCGGCTGGGCTCCGTACTCGTGCAACCGGAATAGCAGAATAAGCGCGGCTTTGTCCGGAGAGGAGGAAGGAATTTGGGTGTCATGAATAAACTTATGAATTTTTTTGGTCTGGAAAATGAAGAGTACGTAGAAGAATATGTGGAAGAAGAGCGTGAACAGGAAGCTCCTCCTAAGAAAAATGGCCAGAAATCATCAGCGGGAAGCAATGTGGTGAGCCTGCATGCAGCCAGAGACCGGGAAGGTATTAGGCTCATGCTATTTGAACCACGTCATTATAGCGATGCTCAGGATATCGCAGATAGCTTGCGAAATAGAAGACCTGTTGTAGTTAATTTACAACGTGTGGAGAACGATCAGGCAAAACGCATTATTGATTTCCTCAGTGGCACGGTATATGCCTTGAATGGGGATATCCAAAAGGTAGGAGAACAAATTTTTGTTTGTACGCCTGATCATGTAGATATCCAGGGAACCATTTCAAGCGTAATAGTAGAAGAGTAAGACATCAAGTTACTGAGGTGAACAGATGTATACATTGGTTGCAATTATTAATTTTGCGTTTCAAATCTACTTTTACATGGTAATTGCCTATGTCTTTATGTCATGGGTGCCACAAATGAGGGAAACGTCTATTGGTCAATTGCTGGAACGATTGGTAGAGCCTTATCTATCTATTTTCCGCCGTTTCATTCCGCCGCTTGGCTTTATTGACCTATCCCCAATGGTTGCCATGATTGCATTGTATTTTGCTAGAGAGGGCCTATTTTCTTTGTTGAGTAGGTTCTTGTAAAGAGAGCGATCCGTAGATGAGTATTTACCATCATTTTAAAAAAGAAGAATATCCATTCGTAGAACGGGCGCTGGAAATGCTAAGGCTAGTGGATGAGCGGCAAATCATGCGCTTGACGGATTTCCTTGATCCACGTCAGCTTTTTATTCTACAAAGTCTTACTTCACAAGTACAGGACGTCAGAGTATCGGCATCCGGGGGATACGATGGTGCAGAGAGGGTGCGTGCCCTGTTGCATCCTTCCTATATCGTACCTGAGGATGTCGATTTTGGCTTGCGCTTGTTTGAAATTAAGGGTAACCAACGTTTTATTGCATGGGAGCATCGGGATGTCATGGGGGCATTGCTGCATGTAGGCATAAAACGTGAAAAGTTCGGTGATATCTTGGTTAGCGAACATTCATGTCAAACAGTGGTAGCCGAAGAAGTAGCAGATTTTGTGCGTATGCAGGTTGCTTCTATTCATAGAATTCCCGTTAGCTTACAAGAGATATCTTTTGCTGAACTTACTGTACCTGAGAAAAAAGGAACAAACAAAACCTTTACAGTACTGTCCGCTAGACTTGATGCTATCATTGGAGAGGTATGCAACCTTTCGCGAGCTAAGGCATTGCTCCCAATTCGTGCTGGAAAATGCAAAGTCAATCATAAAATCGTCGAAGACCCCTCGCATAGTATTGCTCAAGGTGATATGATTTCGCTTGGTGGCTTTGGTCGATTTGAAATTACAGAGGTAACCGGGCCAACTAAGAGTGGCCGTTTACGTCTGACAGCTTTTATTTTTTCATGATTACGCGCATTTTTCCCGAGCCAAGGCAGGAATTTTTATAGAAACTGTCGAAAACATGGGGTAACTTGCCAACATAAGAAAACGGGGAAAGTGAGGAACTGTCTATGCCATTAACGCCTCTTGATATACATAACAAGGAATTTAGTTCCGGTTTCCGCGGTTATAATGTGGATGAAGTCAATGAGTTCTTGGACCAAATCATAAAAGACTTCGAGCTTATGATCAAGGAAAAAAGGGAAATCGAAGAGCGTATGTCTCTATTAACAGAGCGTTTGGACCATTATAAGAACTTAGAAGAGAATTTGAGCAAATCAATCCTAGTTGCTCAAGAAACAGCAGAAGAAGTGAGAAACAATGCTCGCAAGGAGTCACAGCTAATCTTAAAGGAAGCTGAAAAAAATGCCGATCGAATTATCAATGAAGCCTTGGCTAAATCACGCAAGGTAGCAATTGAGATTGAAGAGCTGAAAAAACGTGCTTCTGTCTATCGCATGCGTTTTCGTACATTGCTCGAAGCACAATTGGAAATGCTGGAAAATGGCGATTGGGACGATTTGCAAAAAATGGATTCTTCCTATGAAGGATAACTAACGGAATAAAGCATTGACGTTCTGTCAAAGATGGAATTATAATGTATAGCAAGTTTTTATTCAGTTTTTACCCATATATCAAACAACGATGATCGGGATAGTAAAGGTGCCAACATCCGTAACAGAGAGCCAGGCGGCGGTGAAAGCTTGGACGGAGCTGCTCCTCGAAAATCACCCAGGAGTTCATACCTGAAAGCGTCCAGCATGACGTGAGTAGGTGAGCGTTACATTCACGTTACGAATGAAATGAGTGGACATGAAACGGCGGGTCATCTTGCCATATCATGTTTATTAGGGTGGTACCACGGGAAGCTTTTCTCGTCCCTACGGGGATTAGAAAGGCTTTTTTTGTTGGAAAAAAATAGCTGTATATGCTAAATAGCCTGTAATCACCCGGCAATAAAACTGGTATCGTAACTATAATCAAGGAGTGAATACAGATGAGTATCGATTATGGAAAAACGCTTAACCTGCCAAAAACCGAATTTCCTATGCGTGGAAATTTGCCAGTTCGTGAGCCAGAAGTAGAAGCAAGATGGGAAGAAATGGACATCTATAAACAAGTTTTGGAGCGTACTAAGGATCGCCCAAGCTTTATTCTACATGATGGTCCTCCTTACGCGAACGGAGATATCCATATTGGTCATTCTTTAAATAAAACATTAAAGGATATTATCGTGCGCTACAAATCCATGGCTGGCTTTTATGCTCCGTATATTCCAGGTTGGGATACGCATGGCTTGCCAATTGAACAAGCGATTGTAAATGCACAAAAATTAGATCGCCGCAACATCGAAGTAAACGACTTCCGTAAACGTTGTGAAGAATACGCTTGGAGCTATGTAAATAAACAACGTGATCAATTTAAACGTTTGGGTATTCGCGGCGATTGGGAAAACCCTTATGTAACATTGCTACCTGAATATGAAGCAGCCCAAATTCGAGTGTTTGGTGCCATGGCTACAAAGGGCTATATCTACAAAGGTCTGCGTTGCGTATATTGGTCTCCATCCTCTGAAACAGCATTAGCAGATGCAGAAATCGAATACCAAGATAAGCGTTCTGCTTCGATCTACGTGCGTTTCATGGTGAAGGATGGAAAAGGTAAATTAGATCAGGATACGGGTGTCATTATCTGGACAACTACTCCTTGGACACTTCCAGCTAACAAGGCTATCTCGCTAAATCCTGATTTGGAATACAGTGTAGTGGTTGCAGATGGAAATAAATATTTAGTAGCTTCTGGTCTGGTAGAATCCGTAACAAAAGAAATTGGCTGGGAGCAAGTGGAGACTGTCCAAACCTTTACAGGCTCTGATTTAGAAGGAATTGAGACACAGCATCCATTCTATGAGCGTATTTCCCCAATCATTTTGGGTGATCACGTTACATTAGACGCTGGTACAGGTTGTGTTCATACCGCACCAGGACACGGGGAAGACGACTTTAACGTTTCTAAGAAATATAATATCGAAGTGCTATGCCCAGTCGATCATGAAGGAAAGATGACAAAGGAAGCACCAGGCTTCGAAGGCTTGTTCTATGAAGATGCTAATAAAGTGGTATCTGAAAAACTGAAGGAAAACGGAGCTTTGTTAAAATTAAGCTTCATCACTCACTCCTATCCACATGACTGGCGTACGAAAAAACCAATCATTTTCCGTGCGACAGAGCAGTGGTTTGCTTCGGTAGAAGGCTTCCGTAGCCAAATGCTTGAAGCTATTAAAGAGGTGAAATGGACTCCGAATTGGGGCGAGACACGTCTTGCTAATATGGTGGCAGATCGCAATGACTGGTGCATTTCACGTCAGCGTGTTTGGGGTGTGCCAATTCCAATCTTCTATTGTAAAGCATGCAACGAACCAATTATCAATGAACAAACTATTGATCATATCGCTAACTTGTTTGCTAAAGAAGGTTCTGGCGTGTGGTTTGCCCGTGAAGCGGCTGATCTAATTCCAGCAGGATTGACTTGCGATTGCGGTTGCAAAGAATTCCGTAAAGAAACAGATATCATGGATGTTTGGTTCGATTCAGGCTCCTCACATGAAGCAGTATTGCGTCAACGCGACAATCTAAGCTGGCCTGCTGATTTATATCTGGAGGGTTCCGACCAATATCGCGGCTGGTTTAACTCTTCTTTATCTACTTCAGTAGCTGTTCATGGCAAGGCACCATATAAAAGCATCCTAAGCCATGGTTTCACATTAGATGGTGAAGGACGCAAGATGTCCAAATCGCTTGGTAATACGATTGTTCCAAAAGAAGTAACAGACAAGCTAGGTGCTGATATTTTACGCCTATGGGTATCCTCTGTGGACTATCAATCAGACCACCGTATCTCTGATGCGATTCTTGCGCAGAATGCAGAGGTTTACCGTAAAATCCGTAATACGTTCCGCTTCCTGCTTGGTAACCTGGCTGGCTTTGATCCAATGAAAGATCGAGTAGAGTACGATCGCCTGCCTGAGTTAGATCGCTTTATGCTGGCAAAAGCGGCAGAAATGGTAAAACGTACCCGCAAAGCATACGATGAATATCAATTCCATACTGTATATCAAACTGTGCATAACTTCTGCACGATCGAGCTTTCTTCTTTCTATATGGATATCTCTAAAGATCGCTTGTATGTTGAAGCGCCAGATAGCGAAGAGCGTCGTGCAGCACAAACGGTTATGTATGATATCTTGATTGACCTAGTGAAATTGTTATCACCGATCATCCCGCATACAGCAGATGAAGTGTGGCAGTTTATTCCAGGTGTAACAGAGGCGAGTGTACAGCTTACCGATATGCCGGAAGTAAATGAGCAGCATTTATTCATCGAAGAAGAGCAGGCAAAATGGACGTCCTTCTTAGAGGTGCGCGATGAAGTGCTAAAAGCAATGGAAGAAGCGCGCCGCAACAAAGTATTTGGTAATTCCGTCGATGCTAGATTAGTTCTTTATCCACACACGCAGGAAGTATATCAAACGCTGATGGATATGGAATATTTAGCAGATCTGTTTATCGTAGCCGATATTGAAATGCATGAGGCTGGCACAAAAGCACCTGCGGAGGCTGTTAAGCTTGAAGGCATTTCCGTAGTTGTACTTGCGGCTGAAGGTGGAAAATGTGAACGCTGCCGTGTCGTAAAAGAAGATGTAGGCACAGTGGAATCGCACCCAACTACATGCGAGCGTTGTGCTACGATTGTTGACGAACACTTTTCACATGTAACAGAGTAAATTTACTCGGTCACATCGTTTCCATCCCAATTATATTGATTTTACAAAGAACGTTCTTATTAGGGAAAAAAATTCCCTAGTAAGAACGTTTTTTTGTGGGGCATACTACCAAAACGAGAGCTCTACACTTTTAAGTAAGGATGGTGTCCAGATGGATAAACAGACGCTGGCTCATGTTAAGCAGAGACTCCTGGATGAGAGGGAGAGCATAACAAAACGTTTAGAAGAGAACGATCACTATGGTATGAAAAGCGCTATGGGTGAAACTACCTCCGAGCTTTCCACTTATGATAATCATCCTGCAGATGTTGCTTCTGAATTGTTTGAGCGAGAAAAGGATATTGCCTTGTACCAGTTGGATCGGGAAACATTAGGAGAGATAGATCAAGCATTAGAGCGTATAGATGCAGGAACATATGGCATTTGTACTGTCTGCGGAAAAGAAATTCCAGCCGAAAGATTAGAAGCCCTACCGCAAGCACTAACATGCAAAGAACATGCTCCGTCTCCTGCTGTTAACAATCAGCGTCCCGTTGAGGAGCAGTTTATGAAACCAGCCTTTGGACGAACTTCGCTGGATGAAAAAGAAGCAAATTCCTTCGATGGCGAAGATGCATGGCAAATTGTTGAATCATGGGGAACCTCCAGTACGCCCTTTTCTTTCCAAGACACGGATAAAACAGATTATAACCAAATGTATATTGAGGCAGATGAAGCTGATGGTTATGTAGAAGCCGTGGAGCAGATTGGTTACACCGATATGTATGGCTATCATGGGCCAGACAGTGTTCATTTTATGCGGAGCCATACGTATGATCGATACATGGATCAAAACGAGGGAAAAGGGATATTCATATCGTATGACCAGTATTTAGATGATTTAGCTAAGCAGGAAGCCGATGAGGATATTGATGATCTTAACAACCTGTAAGATGGAGGTATTTAGTTGATTATCGAACGGATCGAGACGTACCCTTGCCTTCACCGATTACGTGAGCCTTATGGGGATGCAAATGGCTACAAAAAGTATCGTTCCTGTTACATGATTAAAATCGTGACACGCTCGGGACTGGAAGGGTGGGGGGAATGTATTGATTGGTTACCCACGCTGGAGGTGGGCTTTCGTAAACGAGTTATTCCCTATTTAATTGGCAAACAGGCAACGGACCGAAACAAGCTGGTCACTGTTGTGAAAAAGTGGCATCAACGAGCCGCTACTGCCGTTAGCATGGCTTTAATGGAAATTTTGAGTAAAAGTGGGGGGCTCCCCATATGCGATTTATACGGAGGAATGTGGCGGGACACCATACCCGTCTATGCCTCATTGCAATCGTATCGGGATACACCTTACTGGGAGCAGCAATCTTGTAAACAAGTAGAACAGGCTTTACTTGATGGTTTTCGAATGGCCAAAATTAAAATTGGTGGGAGAACAATAAAAGAGGACCAAGCTCACGTGAAGCTCTTAATGGCTAAGCTTGACTCTCAAATGTCTTTTGCTTTGGATGCAAATCAGAGCTATGATGTGGCTAGTGTAGGAGCATGGCAGCAGCTTTTTTCAGAATGGAGGAATCTGTTGTGGCTAGAGGAGCCCATGCCGATGGATCGCGTGCATGATTATGTTTTATTGCGATCGAAGCTTCCCATTCCATTAGCAGGTGGAGAAAATCTCTTAAATGTAAAGGCTTTTCACAATCTGTGCCAACTCGGGGCGATTGATATTGCCCAGCCTGACCCGATGCATGAGGACGGAATCGATGGGTATCGACATACGCTATCAACTGTGCGTAGTTTTGGCTATCGTGTTTCCCCGCATGTATTTGATGGTGCTTTAACAAGGCTGTATGCATTGTTTGCCCAAGCCTGTCTGCCTGCATGGAGCAAGATGACAGGAGATGAAATCGAACCAGTCGAATGGGATATCATGGAAAACCCCTTTACCAAACTAATTCCTCTCTCTCCGCATCAAGGGATGGTTACGTTGCCAAAAGGAGTGGGACTTGGTATAGAGATCGATACCGACATCCTAGCGCACTATAGCTGGGATGGTAGTATATATCAGGCCTAAGTTCATTTCATGATTACGTTGATCGTTGAAGAAAAGAGGACGTATGATGGCTCAAGCGCAAAATAACAAGAAAAACCTCATAGGTTTAACAGGTGTTCCATTGGTTATGGTACTTGGAAATTCAATGTTAATTCCCATATTGCCAACAATGAAATCGGAATTGCACTTAACTTCTTTTCAAACCAGTTTTTTAATTACTGCTTTTTCTATTGCGGCCGGAATCATTATTCCATTGGCAGGCTATCTATCTGACCGATTTAATCGCAAAGTAGTCATAACGATCGCTTTAACGTTATATGGCGCAGGCGGATTGCTTGCAGGGTTAGCGTCCCTATGGTTAACCAATCCCTATTGGTTAATTATTCTAGGTAGGGTGTTACAGGGGATAGGTGCAGCGGGAACATCACCTATAGCTATGGCTTTAGTAGGAGACTTATTTGATGGTGCCTCCGAAAGTAAAGCGCTTGGACTATTGGAAACCTCTAACGGATTGGGTAAAGTGTTAAGCCCGATTTTAGGCTCTCTGTTCGCCTTATGGACATGGTACGCAGTCTTTTTGGCTTTTCCGGTCATATGTGCAGTAGTTCTAACTATTTTTTTGTTATTGGTAAAGGAAAAGAAGCAAAACAAGCAACCCCAATCAATTAAAGAGTATCTTGGCTCGATTGGCCAGATATTTAAACAAAATGGAAAATGGCTCATTCCAGCCTTTTTTATTGGTAGTATCTGCTTGTCTACGCTATTTGGTGTGCTTTTTTATCTATCGGATTTACTGGAGGAGACCTATCAGATTGATGGTGTCCTAAAAGGTGCCTTTTTAGCTATTCCCTTGCTGGCTCTGAGCATCATGGCATTTATAACCGGAGCTATTATTAAAAAGAGACTAACGGTAATGCGCTACTTTATTATTGCAGGGATGCTCTTACTTACCATTTCTTATGTTGGGGCAAGCTTTGTTTCGAACGTGTACTTCTTAATAGGAATTCTTGTATTTGGCAGCGTAGGAACCGGCATGATTCTGCCCTGCCTCAATTCTATGATCATTGGATCGGTTACAAAGACAGAGCGTGGTATGATTACGTCTTTGTATAATGGTGTCC